>CAZWGY010000065.1:0-14336 GCA_964633575.1 uncultured Desulfobacteraceae bacterium | reverse complement strand
CTCAGGGCCCCGAGGGTTTCGTAGTCCGTGGTGTCGCACTTGATGGGGGTCACCGTGATGTAGCCCCGGGCCAGGGCCGTCCAGTCGATATCGAGATCATCGTCAAAGGTCTGGATGTCCCCCCCGAGCCAGTGGTAGGCTCGGTTCCGGGGGTCCACCCGCTTTTCGAAGTATTCGGTGATCAGGGCCACCCCCTGCCGGCTGATCCGGACCCCGGCGATTTCCGCCGGGGGCCGGTCCGGGATGTTGACGTTCAACAGGGTCCCGAAGGGAATCCCCCGGCGGACGGCGGTCTCGGCCAGGGACCGGACGAACCGGGCGGCATCGTCGTAATGATGGACCCGGCCGTTGGTGGTGTTCATCGAGACCGCCAGGGACCGGATTCCATAAAGAGCCCCCTCACGGGCGGCGGAAACGGTCCCCGAATAGTGAATGCTGATCCCCACATTGGCCCCGGGGTTGATCCCGGCGATCACCAGGTCGGGCGGGGCATCGAGGATTTCCAGGATGCCGAGCTTCACGCAGTCGGCGGGGGTCCCGTTCACGGCATAACCCCCGGCGGTGCCGGCCGGGCGGACCGACTCCGCCCGGAGCGGGCGGTGGAGAGTGATTCCGTGGCTGACGGCACTCCGTTCCCGGTCCGGGGCCACCACCGTCACCCGGTGATGCCGGGCGAGGCTGTCGTGGAGGGCCCAGAGGCCCGGGGCGTAAATCCCGTCATCGTTGGTCAGCAGAATCTCCATGGCCGTCCGGCGATCCGAATGCTCCGCGTTTAAGGGTGGTTATTCCGCCGCGTCCGCGGCGGGGTCTGTTGGGCGGCTTGACTTTTCGCCCTGAATTGGGCTTTATACTGGAAAACCCCGGCGCGTTCAAGGGGAGATTCAGAGCCGTGTCCGCCCCGGCACGGCCGCGCCCCGGCGGGCGTGACGGGCCACCTGGAACCGGGGACAACCTTATGCCGACCGATACGTCTGATGCCACAACCGCTCCATTCGATGACGCCCCGACTTCGAGGCTGGATTCCGATCATCGTCATCCTGGCGACCCTGATGGCCGTACCGGCCCCGGCGGCTGAATCGGCCGACGCCCCGGAGACCCCCTGGCACATCTCAGCCGACGAAGTGGAATACGACGCCGAGACCCGGACCTACACGGGCCGGGGCAACGTGGTTATCGAAAACGAGGGCAAAAATTTCCGGGCCGACGTGGTCCGGTTCAACCGCCGGACCATGACGGTGGTGGCCGAGGGCCATGTGGTGGTGACCGACCGGGAGAACGTCCTGACCGGCCGCCGGGTCGAGCTCCACCTCGACACCGAAACCGGAACCATCGACGACGGCCGGATTCGGCTCGGGGAGAGCCGGTTTTCAGTCCAGGGCCGGACCATCCGGAAGATCGACGAGAAGACCTATACCGCGGAAAACGCGACGGTGACCACCTGCGAGGGGGACCCGCCGGACTGGCGGCTGACCGGCCGGCGGGTCCGGGTCACCGTCGATAACTACGGGACCATCTTTCACGCCGCCCTCTGGGCCCGCCGGCTGCCGGTGCTCTATTCCCCGTTTTTCGTCTTTCCGACCAAGCGGGACCGGCAAAGCGGCCTGCTCCCGCCCCGGCTCGGCCATTCGGACCGGAAAGGCTTCGAGTATGAGCAGCCGGCGTTCTGGGCGATCAACGAGTCATCCGACGCCACCCTCACCGATCACTATATGAGCGACCGGGGTCACCGGATCGGCGTCGAGTACCGCTACGTCCGGTCGCCGACCGACCGGGGCATCATCCAGTTGGACCACTTCAACGACGGGCGGATTGACGACGGGTCGGCCCCGGCCACAGACCGCTGGGGCTACGCCGACGACGAGCATTCCCGGCCCAACGCGGACCGGTACTGGTTTCGGATGAAGCACGACCGGGATTTGCCCCACGGTTTCACCGGACAGCTCGATCTTGACGTGGTCAGTGATCAGGATTACCTTCATGAGTTTCGTGATGGTTATCTGGGCTTCAATGACACCGAACGCCAGTTCCGGGATACCTTTGGCCGGGAGCTCGACGATTATAACGACCCGGTGCGGGTTAATCGGTTGCGGCTGTTCCGGCGCTTCCGGAGCGTGACCGTCGATGCCGAGGCCCGGTGGTACGATGACGTGATTGAGCGGCGATGGGAATCGGAGGACACGGCACTCCGCCAGCTTCCCCGGGTGGCGGTCCGGTCGTCCAAGCAGCCGCTCCTGGAAACCCCGTTATTATGGCAAATGGATTCCGAATACGCCTATTATCACCGCAACGACGGCATTCGGGGCCATCAGGCGGATGTCCGGCCGACGGTCCACTGGCCCTTCCGGCTCGGGCGGTACGCCACCGCCGAACCCTTTTTCGGGATTCGGGAGACGCTCTGGTATGTGGATGCCTTTGCATCCGAACCTGAAAGCGGGGATCGGTTCGAAAGCCGGACGCTGGTGGACATGGGGATCGATCTTTTCACCGAGCTGGAGCGCGACTACGCGGCGGGGCCGTTCGGCCTGGCGGGGATCACTCACCGGATGCGGCCCCAGGTGATCTATACGTATGCGTCCGACCCGGACGAATCGCCGTACCCGAGCTTTGATGCCGTTGACCGCGAGGACGCGGGCAACCGCGTGACTTACTCGGTGACCAACTATTTTGCCGCCCGCCCGGATGAAGGCGTCGGCGGGACCGTCTGTCGGCTCAAGGTCGAACAGAGCTACGATCTCGACGCCGAAGACACGGGCGATGATGAGCCCTTTTCCCCGGTTTACGGTGAAATCCGACTGGCCCCCGGGCCGAACCTGACGTTTGCGGCGGACGCCGAATGGGACGTCTATGACGCCGATTTCGTTTCCCGGAACCTGGCCGTCGAAATCCGGGACGCCAGAGGAGACCGATTCCGGGTCGACCACCGATATACTCAGGACTTGAGCGAGTCGATCACCGCCGCGGTGACCATCCCGGTCACCGGCGGCCTGACGGCGGCCGCCGACTATGAGCGAAACCTCAGGACGGACGAGACCGTCAAAGTCGGCCTCGGGCTTCTGTACACCGCCGCCTGCTGGGCAACGGAGCTCCGGTACACCGACGAGGAGAACGACCGGAAATATACACTGATGATCCACCTGTTTGGATTAGGGAGCGTGAGCACCAGCCGATGACGACACCTACCGTGCTAAGCCGAGAATGGTACGTGCTCCACACCCGGAGCCGATTTGAAAACGTGGTCCACGAGCATCTGGTCAAGAAATCCCTGGAGTCTTTTCTTCCCAGGATCACGGTCCGGAGCCGGCGCAAGGACCGGAAAGCCATGATCCAGGTTCCCCTGTTTCCCGGTTACATCTTTGTCCGGACCGATCTCGACCCCCGGGAGCACCTCGATATCCTGAAGACGGTGGGCGCCGTGCGGCTCATCGGCAGCAAGGCGGCCGGGCCCATCCCGGTGCCCGAGGAGAACATCGACTCCCTCAAGATCATGGTCACCACCGACAAGGGGGTTCTCACCGGCGCCCAACGGTTCAAAGCGGGTCACCGGATCATGGTCATCGACGGCCCCTTTGCCGGGGTCACCGGCGTCTTTGTCCGGTACAAGGGCGCCGATCGCGTGGTGGTTTACGTCGAGGTCCTCGGTCAGTTCGCCGCTGTTGAGGTCTCCGAGGACCAGGTTGAGATTCTCCCGGAGGTCATGTTATAAGCGCTTGACTTCTTATCACTTTGTGGTTTAATAAGGGAATTGACGCGAATTTGCCGAGGGCAGCGGCCCCCATCACGCCTCAGCGTGACGCAACCGAAACACCGAACCCGAAGGAGCAGTGATGAATAAGTTAGAGCTGATCTCAGCGTTGAAAAATGAGGCGAATATCTCCAAATCCGAAGCGGCCCGCGTGGTCGAGATCTTTTTCGGAAACATGGCCGACGCCCTGGCCGAGGAGGAGCGGGTGGAAATCCGGGGGCTGTGCAGCTTCTTTGTGAAAAATTACAAAAGCTACACCGGCCGGAACCCCAAAACGGGGGACAAGGTCACCATCACCCCGAAGAAGCTCCCCTTTTTCAAGTGTGGCAAGGAGCTTAAAGAGCGGGTGGATTACTGATCCATGCCCCGTTCTTTCCAGGAGCTCATCGGCCAGGACCGGGCCGCTCGGATGCTGACGACGTTTATCCGCCGGCAAACGATTCCCCATGCTCTGCTTTTCGTGGGGATCGACGGGGTGGGCAAGCGGACCGCGGCCCGGATATTTGCCGCCGCCGCCAACTGCGAGGGTGATCCCGAAACGCCGTTGCCCTGCGGTGAATGCCGGCCCTGCCGGAAAATCGAGGGGGACCGCCACCCGGATGTTCATACCGTGCTGCCTTCTGGCCTTTACATCAAAATCGATCAGATCCGGGAGCTCCGGTCGAGCCTGGCCATGAAGCCTTATGAGGGCCGGACCCGGGTCGTCATCATCCTCGATGCTCAGGCCATGCAGGCCGAGGCCGCCAACGCCCTGCTCAAGGTTCTCGAGGAGCCGCCGGACCGGACGGTGCTGATCCTCACCGCCGAGGAGACCACCGATCTCCTGCCCACCATCGTTTCCCGGTGCCAGCCGGTTCGATTCGGCCCCATCCCCCGGGATGTCTTAACCCGTTATTTAACGGGGCGGGCGGGGTTTACCCCTGATGCCGCCTCGGCCGCCGCCGCGCTGGCCCATGGCAGTCTGGCCCGGGCCCTGGGTCTCAAGCGCTCCGACGGCATCCGCCGCCGGCGGTGGCTTCTGGATGAGCTCGAACAGCTCGACCGCCGCCCGCCCGCCGCTCTGCTCGCCTTTGCCGAGCGGCTGTCCAAAAACCGCGACGCCGCCGCTGAAGCCCTGGACGTGATCCTCACCTGGCTCCGGGACCTACTGGTGGTCCGGTACGCCCCTTCGCAAATCCTCAACGCCGACCGGACCGACCGCCTTCGGGAGATCGCTCCCGATTATCCCGTCGGGGTCACCCTCGAACGTTTAAATGCCGTTGAATCGGCCCGCCTTGGCATCCGGGGCCACGCCAATCTCCGGTTGACCCTTGAAACCCTGGCCTTTCAACTGGCGGGGCGATTGCCGGGGGGGGCGTCATGAGCAAGGTGGTGGGCATCCGATTCAAGTCGGCCGGGAAGGTTTACGATTTCGACCCCGGGCTCTTCGTCCTGAGTCGGGGGGAGCCGGTCATCGTCGAGACTGAGCAGGGGTTGGGTTTCGGCTACGTGGTGGAGCCGCCCAGGCCTCGGAAGTCGGCTCCCGGAGACCGCATCCTCAAGAAGATCTACCGGCTGGCCACCGAAAAGGATTTCGAGCAGTTGGCCCGGAACGGGGAGACCGAGCGGCGGGCCCACGTCTTCTGTCAGCAGACGATCAAGCTCCTGGGATTGCGGATGAACCTCTTTTCGGTGGAGAGCACTTTCGACGCCAGCAAGCTCACGTTTTTCTTCACCGCCGAAGGCCGGGTCGATTTCCGGGAGCTGGTCAAGCAGCTTGTCAAGGAGTTCCGCATCCGGATCGAGATGCGCCAGGTGGGCATCCGGAACCAGGCGAAGATGTGCGGGGGGATCGGCCGGTGCGGACGGGAGCTCTGCTGCGCCACGTTTATGGAGAAGTTCGAGCCGGTTTCCATCCGGATGGCCAAGGAGCAAGGACTTTCGCTCAACCCCACCAAGATCTCGGGCCAATGCGGCCGGCTCATGTGCTGCCTGACATTTGAACATGAAATTTACCAGGCGCTCAAAGCCGAGCGGAAGCGGTCCAGATGGCCCAAGATCGGTAAAATAGTCAACACCCCCGACGGCCGGGGGAGGGTGATCCGGTACAATGTGATCAGCAACCGCATCGCGGTGCGCCTGGAAACCGGCCAGGAAACCGAGATCACGGCAGACGCGATTCTTACGGACAAATAGGAGAAACCATGGCCTCTTCGCCGCCGTTTTACATCACCACCCCCATTTACTACGTCAACGCCCGGCCCCATCTGGGCCATGCCTATACCACCATCACCGCTGATGTGGCCTGTCGTTTCCATTCCATGCGGGGTACCGACACCTTTTTTCTCACCGGAACCGACGAGCACGGCGACAAGATCGTCCGGGCCGCCAAAAAGGAGGGGTTGAGTCCCCGGACCTACGTTGACCGGATCAGCGGGCAGTTCAAGGACCTCTGGCCTCAGCTCAACATCTCCTACGACCGGTTTATCCGGACCACCGACCCGGCCCACATGGCGGTGGTGGAAAAGATCCTTCAGAAAATCCATGACGAAGGCGACATCTACTTCAGCGAGTACGAGGGGATGTACTGCTACGGTTGCGAGCGGTTCTATACCGAGCGGGAGCTGGTGGACGGGAAATGCCCGGACCACCAGACCGAACCGGAGGTGATCCGGGAAGCCAACTACTTTTTCCGGATGAGCCGGTACCAGGAATGGCTGGTGGACCACATCCGGGAACACCCCGGCTTCATCCGGCCGGAGCGCTTTAAAAAGGAGGTCCTGTCATTCCTGAAAGATCCCCTGGAGGACCTCTGTATCTCACGGCCCAAGTCCCGGCTCAAGTGGGGGATTACTCTGCCCTTTGACGACCGGTACGTGACTTACGTCTGGTTCGACGCCCTCATCAACTATGTCTCGGCGCTCGGCTACCCGGACGGCGAGGACTTCGCCAAATACTGGCCCTCGGCCCAGCACATCGTGGCCAAGGACATCCTGAAACCCCACGGGATCTACTGGCCCATCATGCTTAAGGCGGCCGGCATCCCGGTTTATCAACACCTGAACGTCCACGGTTACTGGAACGTGGACGAAAGCAAGATGTCCAAGAGCCTCGGGAACGTGGCTGATCCGCTGGCCATGAAAAATGTTTACGGGCTCGACGCCTTCCGGTTTTTCCTCATGCGGGAGATGGCCTTCGGGCTCGATGCCAATTTCAGTGAGGATGCCCTGGTCAACCGGATCAACTCCGATTTGGCCAACGACCTGGGCAACCTTTTTTCCCGGGTTCTGGCCATGAGCCACAAATACCTGGGCGGCACCGTTCCGGCGGTGGAACCGGGCATCGAGCGGGAGCTGGACCTGGGTCTCTGGGGCGAGGCGAGCCGGGCGATCGATGCTTACGAGCCGGCCATGGCCGAGATGGCCTTTCACAAGGGGCTGTCCGCCGCCTGGGAACTGGTCCGGTTCATGAACAAGGCCGTTGACCTGAGCGCTCCCTGGGAGCTGGCCAAGCAGAAATCCCGGCGGCCCCACCTCCAGGCCGTCCTCTATCAGTTTCTCGAAGGACTTCGGATCATCTCCGGTCTGCTCTATCCGGTGATGCCGGAGACGGCGGCGACCATGCAGCACTACCTGGGGCTCGACCCGGAGGCCGACCCGCCGTTTTATCTCCTGGACCGTCTGCGGACCTGGGGCGTCCTGCCGGCCGGGACCCGACTGCCCAGGTCAAGGGCGCTTTTTCCCCGGATCGAGCCCAAGCGGGAATCTCCCGAATCGGCGGGGGAGCCGGGGGAAGACGATGTCGAGGGCAAAGGCGAGCCCATCAAGCCGGAGATCACCATCGACGTTCTGGAAACGGTCGATCTCCGGGTGGCGAGGGTGATCAAGGCCGAGCCGGTGCCTCGGGCCAAAAAGCTGGTGAAGCTCGAACTGGACCTGGGGACCCCCCGGACCGTGGTGGCCGGGATCGCCGGGACCTACGCCCCCGAAGATCTGGTGGGAAAGCAGGTGATCGTGGTGGCCAACCTCAAGCCGGCCAAGCTCATGGGGATTCTCTCCAACGGGATGGTCCTGGCCGCCACTGACGACGACGGGCCGAGTTTGGCCACCGTTGACCGGGAGATCCCCCCGGGAACCCCCTTACGCTGAGACCACGCCCATGAAACGACGAGCGGACCGTTCCAGACCGATGCCGGGCTGGCGGACCTATCAGTCGGCCCTGAAACGCCGCGCTGTGCGCCAGCGGCGGGCCCGTCAGCTTCTTCAGGTCCTGTTTGGCCTTTTCACCGTGGGCCTGATGGGATACCTCATCTCCGGCGGGCTGGGGGAAGCGGTCCACGAGGCCGTCTTCACCCCGCCGGTTGCCGTCCCCGATGCGGTCACCGCGCTGGGGATCGACCCGCCCCCGGTAAAACGAGGGGAAAGTGTCGCCCTTATCAAAAAAAACCAGCTCGTCGCCGTGCTGGACCCCGGCCGGATCGTCGCGCTCACCCGCCCGACACTGGACCTGACGGTGGGCCGGACTCCCCTGACCGCCGAAACCACCCTTGTCCCCGAGCTCCAGGCCCACATCCGCGAGGGGCTCGACCGGCAATATGCCCGGTACATCGGGATCGTGGTGATGGCCCCGGCCACCGGCCGGATACTGGCCATGGTGGGTCACGACCGGGACAACCCGGACGGCAATCCCTGTATCGAGGGGCGGTTTCCAGCGGCCAGCATTTTCAAGATCATCACGGCGGCGGCGGCGGTGGAGACCTGTGGGTTTTCGCCCCGGACCTCCGTCAGCTACCCCGGGCGGAAGTACACCCTCTATAAGTATCAGCTCAAGGACCCGCCCACCCGCCGGCCTCACCATATCACCCTGAGCGATGCCTTTGCCCAGTCGATCAACCCGGTCTTCGGGAAGATCGGTCTCCATCACCTCGGCCGGGCCGCTCTCCAATCCTACGGAGAGGCTTTTGGGTTCAACCGGGACTTGCCGTTCGAGCTGCCCCTGACCCCCAGCGGGCTCGAGATCTCGGACCAGCCCTTTAACTGGGCCGAGATCGCCTCGGGGTTCAACCGGACCACCACCATCTCCCCGCTCCACGCGGCCCTGGTGGCCGCGACGGTGGTCAACGGCGGCCGGATGGTCGCCCCCGTGCTCATCGATCGGGTGGTGGATGCCGACGGCCGGACCCGGTATAAAAGCCGGGTGACCGATCTGAACCGGGCCATCAGCCCCGCCGCAGCCGCCGCGGTGGTCGAGATGATGCGGGGCACCGTCGAGAGCGGGACTTGCCGCAAGGCCTTCCATAACGCCGATTCGGATCCGGTTCTTGCTCGTCTGGACATCGGCGGCAAGACCGGCTCCATCAACAGCCGCACCCACGAAGGCCGGCGCTACGACTGGTTTGTGGGATTTGCCGGCCCCCGTGGAGGCTCCGAGCCCCGGCATCAGGTGGTCCTCTCCGTAATGGTGGCCCACGAGAAGTACATCGGCACCCGGTCCCGGGAATATGCCCGTGAGGTGATCCGCCACTACTTCGGCCATCACTTCACCTGGACCGATCTGAACCCCCGCCGGGCTCCGGCCGACAAAGCACGGGGCTAACCTCAAACCTCGACGAGGACGATATGTGCGGACTATCTGGAATTCTCTCCGTTACGACCCGCCCTGACCATGACGGGACGATCCCCACCACCGACGCCCGTTTCCAGGGCCTGGCCGACACCGTGACCACCCTCGAACAGCGGGGGTTCGCGGCCTGTGGGGGGGACTCCGCCGAAGGCGGGCTGGCCGGGGCCGGCTATCTCGGCGGACTCGATACCCTGGACCGGTTCCGGGAAGACCTGCGGGCTCTCCGACGGGGGGTCCATCTCCCCGCCTTTTTGTCCGACCCGGACCGGTGCGAAGCCCTGGCCGATCTCTCCGGCCGGCTTCACCGGATTATCGAAATCGAGGCTCGTGAGCTGGCCGACCGGATGGGCGGTCTGGCCCCCGAGGACGTCGAGACCATGTCCGAGGCCATCGACCGGCTCCGGGACGCGGCCTGGTGCATCGACCACGAGATTCTCGAGAACCTCGACAAGATCCGGTACCTGACAGGGGACGGCGACACGGTGGACCCTCTGCCCGCCCCGCGGACCCTGGCGGCCTACCGGGATCTCAATGCCGTCTTCAACGCCCTGGACCGGCTGGAGGTCCGGGGGCGGGATTCCGCCGGGATATCGCTCCTCTTTGTCCTCGACCGCGCCGATTACGAGGCTTTTCGGAAGGAGACGGCCGACGCCGGCGAGGGGCTGGATGACCGGATCGACCGGCCGGTGCTGCTCAACCGGGATATCACCGTTCACGAGACGGCCGACGGCGACGGGGTGGCCGTCGGCCTGACTTACAAGGTTGCCGCCGAGATCGGCGGCCTGGGGGACAACGTGGCGTTTCTCCGGGAGCAGGTCCGCGCCGATCCCGCCGCACGAACCCTGTTTGGCCGGCCCTTCCGGCATCACAGCGTGTCGGCTCACACCCGGTGGGCTTCGGTGGGTGCCATCAGCGAACCCAACTGCCATCCCGTGGACAACCGGGTGGTCCCCCGCGAGGGAGGCATTCCCCCGGATACCCCCATCATCCACGTCTGCCTGAACGGCGACATCGACAACTACCTCGACCTCCGGCGGAGCGTCGAGGCCAAGGGGGACCGGATACCGGAGGAGATCAGCACCGACACCAAAATCATCCCCCTCCGGATCGAATCCTACATCAAGAACGGGTTTTCCGTGGCCGAGGCGTTCCGGCTGGCGGTCAACGACTTCGACGGCTCCCACGCCGTGTCCATGCACACCGATCTCGCCCCCGGCAAGCTCTTTTTAGCCCAGAAGGGGAGCGGACAGGCCATCTTCGTGGGTCTGGCCGAAGACGCCTACGTGACCGCCTCGGAGGTTTACGGATTCGTCGAGGAGACCTCACGCTACCTGAAGCTCGACGGGGAAAAGGTCGTCGAAGGAGAGACCGGCCCCACCCAGGGGCAGATTTTCATCCTGGACGCCGACTCCGAAGGCGGTCTGTCCGGAGTAACCGCTCGCTATTACGACGGCACCCCGATCACCCTGACCGAGGCCGACATCAAGACCACCCGGATCACCTCACGGGATATCGACCGGCAGGGCCATCCCCACTATTTCCTTAAAGAGATTTCCGAGTCCCCGATTTCGGTTGAAAAGACCCTGCTCAACAGATGGAAAGTGGCTCCCACCGCCGACGGGACCCTCCGCCATGTGGTGACCTTGGACGATACCGTGATCCCGGAGGTCGTCCGCCGGGCTCTGGACGGGAGCGGCCCCGCTGATGAGGCGATCCGGCGGATATTTTTCGTGGGGCAGGGCACCGCCGGAGTGGCGGCTCAGGCCTGCGCGGACCTCCTCGAGCACTACATGAGTGACCCATCCCTGGTGATCAGCTCCCTGAAGGCTTCCGAGATGAGCGGGTTCCGGCTGGGCGAGGACGGTGACGACCGGTCCATGGCCGACGCCCTGGTCATCGCGATCTCCCAGTCGGGGACCACCGCCGACACCAACCGGACCGTGGACCTCGTCCGGGCCCGGGGGGGCAAAACCCTGGCCATCGTCAACCGGCGGGACTCGGACCTCACCTTCAAGGTGGACGGGGTGATGTACACATCCAGCGGCCGGGACGTCGAAATGTCGGTGGCCTCAACAAAGGCCTTTTACGGCCAGATCGTGGCCGGGGCTATCTTGGGCCTCTTCCTGGCCGGTCTCCGGGGACGGCGGTCCGATGCCTTTATCGCCGGGGAAATCCGGCGGCTCCTGGACCTTCCGGACCGGATGCGGGCGGTCCTCGCCCGGGCCCCGGAGATCGAGGCGGGCGCCCGCCGGTTCGCCATAACCCGGACCTACTGGGCCGTGGTGGGGAGCGGTCCCAACAAAACCGCCGCCGACGAGATCCGGATCAAGCTCTCGGAGCTCTGCTACAAGACCATCTCGTCGGACTACGTGGAGGACAAAAAGCACATCGACCTCTCTTCGGAGCCGCTCATCATCGTCTGTGCCGCCGGGACCCGGCCCACCGTCATCGGAGACATCATCAAGGACGTGGCCATCTTCCGGGCTCACAAGGCGATCCCCATCGTCATCACCGACGAGGGGGAGACCCGGTTCGACCCCTATGCCGCCGCCGTCTTCCGGGTTCCCCAGGTGGCCGAGCACCTCGCTCCGATCCTGAACACCCTCGTGGGCCATATCTGGGGGTATTACGCGGCCCTGGCCATCCACGAAGGCTCCCGGTTTCTCTTCGAGTTCCGCCGGGAGATCCAGTCGGAGGCCGACGCCTTTGCCGCCGAAGGCATGGACGTCAACGAGATGGTGTTGGAAAAGTCCTTCCGGGAAACGGTGGCCAGGTTTTACACCGATTTCCGGAAGATGCGGGCCGAGTCCCGGCTGCCGCTGTCCATCGGGACCGAATACCTGGCCGACCTGACCATCCTTTTGAAATACCTTGCCGGCCGACTCCCCGTTTCCGACTTCGAGCTCGACTTCAACGTCAAGGGCACGGCCCTTAACATGATCAACACCCTTTTCGCATCCCTGGGCGAGGCCATTAACCTCATGTCCAGGCCGGTGGACGCCATCAAGCATCAGGCCAAGACGGTCACCGTGGGGACCAGCCGGATCAGCGAGCAGGTAGAGGGGCGCCTCTTCGACGCCCTGGCCGGACCGGGGTTCAAGCCGGCTCAGCTCATCCCATCCAACGTCAACGTCCTCCGGAATCTCCAGGCCGTGGTGGCCGAGGTCCTCGGCATGACACTCTATCGAATCCGCGGCCTCGACATCCTCGGCGAGCCCACCGACGAGACGACCATCGACGTGGTGGACAAAACCGGAACCTCGGCCGACCTCCCCTCACGGGTCCGGACCGACAACCAACTCAAGGGGAGCAAGCGGACCATTGTCCGGCAGGGCAACATTTACATCGGCAAGGGCCGGAAAGACGACCGGTCCATCCTGGTGATCCCCATCCTTTCGGCCGAGCCGGACCGGCACAACACCATCGAGCACCTCATGCTGCTCCATGTCGCCTTCAGGGACGAAGTGCCCATGACCGCCCGGATCAAGGCCCTGGGCGGGAAGTACGAGCACATCATCAACATCGTCCAGGAAAAGGATATCGCCTGGGAGGACCGCCTCCTCGACGAGATCGCCATTCCCGATCTCTTTGGCCGGTCCGCTGAAAAAGTGGGCGAGATGATCGCCGATCGGGTCGCCGGCTGACCGCAGGCCAGCCCTTGCCCGGAGGTCCCCGTTATGAAGTGCCCCAAGTGTCACCATAACCAGCGGTACCGTGAGGGCATGACTTGCCGCGAATGTCGATATCGGTTCGCGCTCAGCCCCAAGGTCCCGCCGAACCTCACCGACCTGGGCATGATCCGGATCATCGACCGGCTCTCGACCTTCGGCCAATTCTACTTCACCCGACACCAGCTCCTGGCCGCCGTTTACCGCATGCTGGTCCGGAAGCGGACCCGGTCCCGCCGGCTGTCGGCCGTTGTCTGGGCCATTGTGTTGGGCGGGTCGGGAATCATCTTCGGCGGCTTCCCGGTGATGTTCCCGTTGTGGGTTTATGGGGCCTTTCTATTGGCCGTGGTCTGGCTGGCGGTCTGGATCGCCCGACGGCCCGTCAAGATTCGGTTTGGGGAGGTGGACGGCGCCGTCACCACTTATCTGACCGTCCATCCGCCCGACCGCCTGGCCGACGGCACCGCCTTTTCCAAAACCCCGCCCCCGCCTTTTGACGACGAGCTGGCCGCCTACGCCCCCGAACAGGTTCTGATCGTGGAGCGGGACGACATCGCCGACATGCTCATTCTGAACCGGTATCATCTGGAACAAAAGACCCTGGTGGTCAGCGCCCGAAAATATCCCCAGGCGGCATTCACCGCCTTCAAGCGGTTTATCGCCGCGCACCCGGACCTCCGCGTCGTCCTGATCCACGACCTCTCCAAAGCCGGACATCGGCTGCGGAACGACCTCGAGTCCGATCCCGACTGGGGCCTGCCCAGGGGAGCCATCGTGGACCTCGGCCTCCATCACACCGACGTGGACCGCCTGAAAACCCCGCTCTGGCTGCCCACCACAAAGGTTTCCGGCAAGCTCGACCGAGCCCGGATCGAAACCGAAGGCCGCGCCATTGATCAGCTTCAATCCGGCCGGTATGTGCCGGTGGACGCGGCCCCGCCCCGGACGATGCTCGCCGCCTTTACCCTGGCCGTGGCGGCCGGGCTTCCCCTGGCAAGCGAGGAGCTCCTCGCCCTCCAGGCCCAGGACGCCGCCTCCGGCGGAGTCGGCACCGGCGGGTTTGGATAACGGCCCACCGGTCAGCCCCCCGCTTTCCCGCGATATCGTGATGGTGAATCCTGATGGCGGTGGAAATTAACAAAACCGGTGAGATATGGCATAAGCGCGTCGGGGGAGCGGCCGTTCGGCTGGTCGGGGTGGCGATTCTCGTCTTTGCCCTTGTGATGACCACCGAGCATGACTGGCCGCGGCCGGCGGGTGGAGTGCTCGGAGCGGTCGGCATCCTTTTGCTCATCGGCCGGGAAAGCGTGACCGTCGATCGCCGG
>CAZWGY010000064.1:9745-14389 GCA_964633575.1 uncultured Desulfobacteraceae bacterium | reverse complement strand
GCGGAGAACGAGTTTTTCCGCCGGGAAGTCGCCCGGGAGCCGGGCATCGAGGGTTAGCGCTATGCCGACGAGGGCCGGCTCGGCTCGGCGGCCGACTGATCATCCGAAGCCGGTCGTTTAAGAGGGATTTCCCATTTCTTCATGTACTTCCAGACGGCGGTGCGGCTGACCCCGAGGCGGCGGGCCGCTTCCGCCTTGTTCCAGTCGCAGATCTCCAAGAGCGCCACCAACTCATCCCGATTCAGGGAATCCCGGGAGGGGGTCGCCGGCTTTGGCTCCGCCTCCGGAGAGGCGGCGGGCCGGAAAGCCATCCGGCGGATCTCCACGGGCAGGTCGAAGATGTCGATCTGGGACGTCTCGCAGAGAACAAAGGCGTGCTCGACCGCGTTTTCCAGCTCCCGGATGTTTCCGGGCCAGGGATAATCCATGCAGATCCGCATGGATTGGGGAGAGGCGGACCGGATCGCCTTGCCGGTCTTTTTCCGGAGCCGGCCGATGAAGTGGTCCATCAGGAGCGGAATGTCCTCCTTCCGGTGCCGCAGAGGGGGCAGGCGGATGGGAAAGACCTTCAGACGGTAGTAGAGATCTTCGCGGAACCGGCCGTCCCGTACCCATTCATAGAGGTCCCGGTGGGTGGCGGCAATGATCCGGATGTCCACCGTCCGGGAGCGGGACTCGCCCACCCGCTCGATGCGGCGTTCCTGGAGGGCCCGGAGGAGCTTGACCTGGATCAGGGGGCTGATCTCGGCGATCTCGTCAAGAAAGAGGGTCCCGCCGTTAGCCGCCTCGAACCGCCCCACCCGGTCCCGGACCGCCCCGGTAAAAGCCCCCCGGACATGGCCGAACAGCTCGCTTTCCAGGAGGGACTCGGGCAGGGCCGAGCAATTGACGGTGATCAGGGGGCCGTCGGCCCGGTCGCCGTTATAGTGGATGGCCCCGGCCACCAGCTCTTTCCCGGTCCCGCTGTCGCCCTGGATCAGAACCGTGGCTTCCGATGCCGCCGCCGCCCGGATGGCTTCATAGACCGTCTGCATGGCGTGGCTTTTGCCGACGATGTTGCCGAACCGGTGGCGCTCGGCCAGCCGGCGCCCGGCCTCCTCCGCCCGCCGACGGGCCCGCTCGATCTCGGTAAGGTCCGTGACCGTTTCGATCACCCCCAGCCGGGTTCCATCTTCATCTTCGACCACCCGGGCGTTTTTCAGGACCGAAACGTTGTGGCCTTCCTTGTGCCGAAGCATACATTCCTTGTGGTCCACGGCCCCATGCTCGAAAATCCCGCACTCGCCGACCCCGGTCGGGCACTTCCGGCCGAAGCAACGGTTGAACCCGAGGATACCGCAGGTCTTCCCTATGACATCCTCGGCCCGGAAACCGCTGATCCGCTCCATGGAGCGGTTCCAGGCGGTAATCCGGCCTTCCACATCCAGGGTGAACGCCCCATCGGCCATGGCATCGAGGAGAAGATGGAGAAACCGGCAGTCGAGCGGCTCCGGTGATGTCACCGCGATGTCCTCCGTCCTGGTTGCGTTATGGTAACGTTACTTTTAACGCCACATCCGGCTCCGGCGCGGCGTCCCGCCATTTTTCCAAGCCCTTCAAAGGTCTGGGGAATAAGCATTTAACGCTTTTTTTTCAAAAAGTTGACAAGGAACCCGATTTCCCGGTGAGCCGAGCTGAAAGCCGGGGTTCGATTTTGGCATGGGTCTTGATAGAACACAAGGAAAAAGCGGCTCGGGCCGAGAGGATGGCCCGATGATCCGCTGAGTTGAACCCGAATGTTTCGGAGGCCGAGATGGCCCAAATCCGCCCCCCAACCACCGACCCTCTGGCCCGGCGCCTTGGAGACGGCGTCACCCTGCTGGAATGCGGCGCCCCGTGGTGTGCTCCCTGTCGGCTCCAGCGGCCCATCGTCGAGTCGGTGGTTCGGCGGTACCGGGGCCGGGTCCGGGTCATCCCCGTTAATGTGGATGCTGAGCCGGACCTGGCGCGTCGGCTGCGCATCCGGAGCATTCCAACGCTGATCCTCTTTGCCACTAGCCGGGAGCAGCAACGGCTCGAGGGCCTCCATCCGGCCGAGGCGATCATCGAGGCATTGCGGGGGGCTCTGGCGGCCCGGTCCGACACGGCCCCCTGAACCGATAACCGAGCTATCCGCCCCATAAGGAGACGAGCATGGCAACCTGTGTCAACCATCCAGACCGCGAAACCCGATTTATGTGCATGAAACACGGTACTCACCTCTGCGAAGAGTGTCTCGTATGCCGGGACCCGAATATTTATTGCAAATTCCGGACATCCTGCCCCATCTGGTTCATGCGGAAGCGGAAACAGAGCTGGGAGAAAGAGGATCGACGGGCGGCCGCCGAGGCCGATGCCCGGTATCAGGTGACCTTTGCCCCCGACGGTCAGACCGCGAGCTCCCCCGCCGGCACCACCCTGCTGGACGCGGCCCGGTCCGCCGATGTCCCCATCAATGCCTCCTGCAACGGCAAGGGGTCGTGTGGTAAGTGCAAGCTCATCATTGAATCGGGCGAGGTGACGGCGGCGGAATCGCCGCTGCTGACCGACCGGGAAAAGGAAAAGGGCTATGTTCTGGCCTGTCAGACGACCGTGGACGGGGATGTCGCGGTCCGGATTCCCCCCGAAACCATAGCCCGGCGTCTCCAGGCCGCCGGGATGGGAGAAGCAGCCACGGCCCGGCTCAAGGGCCTGGTCACCGACATCCGGCCCATGCTCCGGGAGATCCCCCTGGAGCTCAGCCCGCCGGACCTGAGCGATTCGGTAAGCGACATGGACCGGCTCCGGCGCGGGCTTCGGAAGGCCGGGGAGGACGTCGAGCGGATCTGCACCGGGCTCCGGGTGGTCCGGGACCTTGCCGCCGCCATGCGGGACGATAACTTCCACCTGACCGCCCACGTCACTCGTCGGCGCTGCTCCTTCGAGGTAGTCCGGGTAACGCCGGGCAACGCCCCTTCCCGTTCCCTGGGGCTGGCCATCGACGTGGGCACCACCTCCATCGTGGTTTACCTCGTGGACATGGCCGATGGGGCGGTCCTGGCCGCCAGCTCGGGCCACAACCGTCAGGCCGCCTGCGGGGATGACATCATCAACCGGATCGTCTGCGCGGAAAAAGACGGGGTGAAAAAGCTGAGCACCATGGCCCGGTCCACCATCAACAGCCTCATCCGGGAGGCCCTGGCCGGGATCGGGGCTGACAAGACGGAAATCCATAACATCGTCGTGTCGGGAAACACCACCATGGCCCACCTGCTTCTGGGGATCGAGCCCCGGTACATCCGTCGGGAGCCTTACATCTCCACGGTATCGGAGTTTCCCGTCATCAAGGCGGAGGAGATCGGGCTGACGGCCGACCCGATGGCGGCGGTCTTTGTCATGCCCGGCCCGGCGAGCTACGTCGGCGGGGATATCGTCTCCGGGCTCCTTTACGCCGGGTTTCACCGGGAGTCGCCGCTGACCCTGTTCATCGACATCGGCACCAACGGCGAG
The DNA here is from genome assembly GCA_964633575.1 of uncultured Desulfobacteraceae bacterium. Lineage (GTDB taxonomy): Bacteria > Desulfobacterota > Desulfobacteria > Desulfobacterales > JAABSP01 > CAYNGG01. The sequence continues at coordinate 10,882 of CAZWGY010000064.1, read as the reverse complement.
ATCGTGTTGGGTAACGAGGAGTGGCTCCTGACGGCCTCGTGCTCGGCCGGCCCGGCCTTCGAAGGCGGCGGCATCCGATGGGGGATGCGGGCCGAAGCCGGGGCCATCGAAAACGTGGCCATCGACCCGGCCACGGGTATAGCAGCTTACACCACCGTCGAAGACGCCCCGGCCCGGGGGATCTGCGGCTCCGGGATGATCGACCTGATCTCCGAGATGCTGGTGGCCGGGGTCATCGACCCCAACGGCAAATTCCGGCTCGACGACGATCACCCCCGGATGCGGCAAAACGGTGATGAGCGGGTCTATGTCATCGCCGAGGCCGACGCCACCGAGATGGGTGAGGAGATCGTTTTCTCCGAATCGGACATCGATAACCTGATGCGCGGCAAAGGCGCCGTTTACGCCGGCTTTACGGTCCTGCTCGGCGAAGCCGGGCTCGACTTCTCGATGGTCGATCGGGTCTATATCACCGGCGGGTTCGGCGAGTTTCTGGACATTGACAAGGCCGTGATCATCGGTCTGCTCCCGGATATCGACCGGGAGAAATTCCGCTACCTGGGCAACAGCTCCGCGGCGGGGGCTTACATGGCCCTCCTGTCGGAAACCCTTCGGGAAGAAGCGGTCGAGGTCTGCAATCGGATGACTTACATCGATTTTTCGAGCAATCCGAGATTCATGGATGAATTCACGTCCGCGCTGTTTCTCCCGCATACGGACCAGAACGCCTTTCCGACCGTCCAGGCTAAACTGCACCACTGAGCGCGGCGGCCCCAGAGCCAGCAAAGGGCGCCGGAAAAGGAGGACATAATGAATACCGTGATCGGATCACCCAAGCAGGAGACCAAAATCGCCGAGATGGGCGACGTTGCCCACCGGCTCTTCCCGCACATCGAGGCCATCGCCTTCAAGGGGGCCTTTCGGTTTGCCATCCGGGAGGCCTTGCGCCAACGCGGCGGCACCGACTGGGGAACCGTGGTGACCATGCCGGCGTCAGCCCGCCGGGCCTTTTTCGAACTCATCCTGAAGGAGGCGACACCCCACCTGAAGAGCATGGGACTCGATCCGGCGTCAATCAAGAAGCTCCAGGCAAAATTGCGGTCCCAGAACGAAAAGTATCTGATTTCCTGATAGAGC
>CAZWGY010000064.1:4864-9645 GCA_964633575.1 uncultured Desulfobacteraceae bacterium | reverse complement strand
TCCTGAAATGGATCAACAAGCATTTGATCATCGCCATTCCGGCCATGATGATCGCCGGCTTTGGTTTCGGCATAGTCTATCCGGCCGGATTTCTCAAAGGACTCATCATCCCCTTCACCTTTTTGATGGTTTATCCGATGATGGTGAACCTGAAGATCAAAAAGGTCTTTGAGGGAGGAGACTTTCCGGCCCAGGCCCTGACCCAGATCATCAATTTCGGGATCATCCCGTTTTTGGCCTTCGGACTGGGGATCGCCTTCTTTTCCCCTCACCCGGACCTGCCCTGGGGGCTGGACCGATTTTTCACCGAGCACCAGCCTTACATGGCACTGGGTCTGCTTCTGGCCGGGCTGGTGCCCACCTCGGGGATGACCATCTCCTGGACCGGGTTTGCCCGGGGCAACGTCGCGGCGGCGGTAAAGATGACCGTCATCGGCCTGACCATCGGCTCCATTGCCACGCCGTTTTACGTCAAGGCTCTGCTGGGAGCCGAAATCGAAGTCAACATGGCCGCCGTGATGCGGCAGATCGTCATCATCGTCTTCATCCCCATGCTCGCCGGGTTTCTCACCCAGCAGGCTCTGGTGAAGCGATACGGGATGAAGGCCTTTTCCGAATCCTGGGCTCCCCGGTTCCCGGCCCTGTCCACCGTGGGCGTGGTGGGGATCGTCTTCATCGCCATGGCCCTGAAGGCGAAGGCCATCGCCGCCGCGCCCCAGATGCTCCTGTTTATCCTCATCCCCCTGTCGGTGATCTACATCATCAACTACGGCCTGAGCACTCTGGTGGGCAAGCTCTTTCTGCCCCGAGGGGATGCCATCGCCCTGGTTTACGGATCGGTGATGCGGAACCTCTCCATTGCGCTGGCCATCGCCATCAACGCTTTCGGCCCCGAAGGTTCGAGCGCGGCTCTGGTGATCGCCATCGCCTACATTATCCAGGTACAGTCGGCCGCCTGGTACGTGAAATTCACCGACCGGATCTACGGTCCGCCGGTTGCTCCCGAACCGGTTCCGGACTCCGCGCCGGCACCCGCCGCCGAACCGTCCGAACCTGAACCGGCCGTGGCCCCCGCCTATGCCCCCCCGGAATTCCAGCACATCCTCTACGCCACCGACCTGTCCGACACCGCCCGGCACGCCCTCAATTATGCGTGCGGCATCGGAAGCCGGTACGGCGGAAAAGTGACGGTGCTCCATGTGGTCCCGGACATCCTGGAGGAGTACGCCTCCGAGGCCGGGATCGACGTGGGGGAGCGACTCGGCCGGAAGGTGGAAGACTACAATGAAAAGAGCATCCGGCTGGCGGCCCAGGCGGTTCGGGAGCGAATCCAGGAGACCGCCCAGCGGATTCAGAACAAGCTGCCGAGCTGCCCCTTGAGCACCGCCGATGTTCTGGTCAAGGTGGGCAACCCGGCCCAACGGATCGTCACCGAAGCCGAGACCGGCCCCTATGACCTGGTAATCATGGGAGCCCACGGCCGGGGAAGATTCGAATCCATGATGGTCGGCAACGTCACGCGGGGGGTCATTCAGAAATGTACCAAACCGGTGCTGATCGTCCGGCTACCGTCGGCGGCGTGAGCCGATGAGCGCCGCCGGCCCATAAGGCGGCCAAACGCTCGGCGCTCTCCCGGTCCGCCTTCAGCCTTGAATTCTCGGAAATGGTGATGGTATCCTGTTGACCCGCCAAGGCGGTGCCGGCGGATCAGGAACCCAATAATAACTCGATTCGAAAGGAGCTGTCATGACCCAACCCGCGGCCAAGGAAAGCATACTGGAGAAAATCGGCTTCGATATCTCCGAAAACGTCCAGAAATGGATGCCCAACCCGTTTCTGTTCGCGATCATCCTCACCTTCATTGCCTATCTGATGGGAATCCTGATCGCCGGACAGGGGCCGATCCAGATGATCGACCACTGGTACGGCGGGTTCTGGAATCTCCACACATTCGCCATGCAGATGGTCTTTATCCTGGTGACCGGGTATGTGCTGGCCTACCATCGGCTCACCCAGAAGCTCATCCGCAGGCTGGCCCGGATGCCCAATACGGGAAAACAGGCCGTGGTGATGGTGGCCCTTGTGGCCATGGTCCTGTCCTGGATCAACTGGGGTCTCGGGCTGATCGTCGGCGCGATCATGGCCCGGGAGACCGCGCGGCAGGCTTATTTCAAAAACATCAAAGTTCACTACCCCGTGCTCTGCACGGCCGGTTACATGGGGCTCGGCCTTATCTGGCACTGGGGACTCTCGGCATCCGCGCCCCTGCTGTCCGCCACCGAAGGCCACATTTTCGCCGATCTAATCGGCGTGATCCCCACCAGCGAGACTATCTTTTCCGGATATGGCCTGATTTTGAGCATCCTGTCCCTGGCCTATGCCTGTATTGTTTTGTTCCTGCTGACGCCGACGTCAGAAGAACGGATCAAAGGGATCGATTTTTACGTTCCGGAAGCGGTTCAGACATCCAAGCCGGCGGCCGAAGGAACCGTCGGCAGTGGAGCGGCCTCGATCGCCGACCGGATCGATAACAGCAAGATCATCGGCGGCATCCTGGCCCTCATGGGGCTGATTTATCTGTTCAAATACTTCATCGTGGACGGCAAGGGGCTCAACCTGAACATCGTCAACTTCAGCTTCCTCTTCATTGGGATCGCCCTTTACACCAGCCCCAAAAGCTATCTGGAAAATTTTTACGAAGCGGTGAAGTCATCCGCCGGCATCATTTTGCAGTTTCCGTTTTACGCCGGGATCATGGGCATGATCAGTCTGTCGGGGCTCGGCGTGATCATGGCCGGCTGGCTGGTCAACATCTCCAGCGCCGGCACGTTTCCGGCCATCGCCTGGCTTACGGCCGGACTGGTCAATCTCTTTGTCCCATCAGGGGGCGGGGAATGGAGCGTGGCGGGCGAAACCGTTTTGCGCGCCGCTTTGGAACTGAACGTCCCTATTGGCAAAACCATCATCGCCTATTCAGTCGGAGATGCGTGGACCAACCTCTTTCAGCCGTTCTGGGCCATCCCGCTTCTGGGTATCACCGGCATCCGGGCCCGGGACATGTTCGGCTATTGCATCACCATGCTGTTTGCGCTTTTTCCGTTTCTGGCCATCGTGCTGACCATAGTCCCCTATTGATGGGGAAACCGGATGTCCGGCCCGAAAGGCTCAACCGGCGTGTCGGATCATTCATATAGCAACACTTCCGGGCCGCGGCGGGAGAGGTCGCGGCCCTTGACAACCCCAGTGGTGGTGCGTACTTTTAAGTCTCTATGCGATAACCACTCACGCTATTCACCAGAGAGGAACGATCACTTCCCATGCCCCCGATCCTGTCCATCGTCGGGGCCTCCGGCTCCGGCAAAACCACGCTTCTGGAAAAGCTTATCCCGCTGCTCAAGCTCCGGGGGTATCGGGTGGGAACCATCAAGCACGCCGGCCACGCAATCGACGTGGACCAGGAGGGAAAAGACTCCTTTCGGCACAAGGCGGCCGGCGCCGACACGGTGCTGGTGGCATCGCCCGGACGGATCGCCATGGTCAAGGATGTCGATCCGCCGGCGGGCTGCGATTCCCTGGACCGGCTGGCCCACTACCTCGAGGACATGGATTTGATTCTCACCGAAGGGTATAAGCGGGAGTCCCGGCCCAAAATCGAGATCCATCGAACCGAAACCGGAAAAAGACCGCTCTTCGTGGGGAACCCGGACCTCGTCGCCATGGTAACCAACGCGGAATTCGATCCGGGTGTAGTTTGCTTCGGCATCGACGACGCGGCCGGAGTGGCGGACTTCATCCAAAGGCGGTTTTTATGACCCCAGACCAGCTTAGCCGCATTGAGGCATGGTTTTCGGACTACGTTGCCGGGTTTTACACCGGAGACGCCGAGACCGATGCCAACATCGGCTTGAAAGAAATTCACACCCGCCGGGTCCGGGAGAACATGGCCGCCATCGCCGAGGCCCTCGAACAATCGCCGGCGGACCGTCGGCTGGCCGATGCCATGGCCCTGCTCCACGATATCGGCCGGTTCGAGCAATACCGGGTCTATCGAACCTTTCTGGACCTCGCATCCGAAAACCACGCCCTGCTGGGTATCCGGGTGCTGGCCCGACATCGGCCCCTGAAGGTTCTGGCCCCGGACGACCGACGACGGATACTCCGGTCCATCGCCTTCCACAACGCGGCCGCCCCGCCGGCCGACGAGGACGAACAGGGGCTCACCTTTATGCGGATGCTCCGGGACGCGGACAAGCTGGACATCTGGCGCGTGGTCACCGATTATTATCGAAACGGGGCGTCGTCGTCGGCCAGCGCCGTGGGGCTGGGCCTGCCCGACACACCCGATTGCAGCGAGACCGTGGTCGAGACCCTGGCCGCCGGTCGGTTTGTCCGGATCTCGGATGTCCGGACCCTGAACGACTTCAAGCTGCTCCAGATCAGTTGGGTCTATGACATCAACTATCCGCGGTCGTTTGCCATGCTGGCGGAGCGGGGATATCTGAGGGCGATTGCCGATACCCTGCCCCCGGCGCCGACGGTCGAAAAGGCGGTTGAACAGGCGATTGATTATGCCCGGGCCGCGGCGGCCAGGCCACCGGCAATCGTCACCCGCTGACACTTAAATCAAAAACCCTTCATCAAAGGAGCGATCCATGACGGAAATTTTGATATTCTTGGGCTTTATCGGCATCTGGGTGCTGTTGCAGGCCGTTATACTCCCCAAAATGGGGGTATCGACCTGAATGCGGGATGCCTGTCAGGTGACGGGCAAATCCACCGCT
>CAZWGY010000064.1:0-4764 GCA_964633575.1 uncultured Desulfobacteraceae bacterium | reverse complement strand
CTCATGCCCCCGGCCGGGTCACCTCGTCGATCCAGCCGAGATAGGCCGACAACCCGCCGTCCACCGGGACCCGGATGATCTCCGGCACCTCGTAGGTGTGGTGTTCTGAGATGAACGCCTCGAGATCGTTGTACCGATCCGAGGCGGTTTTAATCAGGAGGAGACATTCGGCGTCCTGTTGAACGGCGCCGTCCCAGAGATAGACACTGGTCATCGGGAGAATCTGAATGCAGGCGGCCAGACGGTTGTTCACCAGCTCTCCGGCCAGTCGATCCGCGTCTTCCCGGCTTCCGCAAGTCGTCAATACCACGCAATATCGCTCACCCATTGGCTTCTCCTTTCCCGTCGTTTGGCTCATCCGGCAAATGAGGGGCCACCGCATCGATAAACATGGTCAGCCGGCCCCTTAAGGGCTCGATCTCGGATTTCCGGACCCGGCGGGCCGCGGCCGCCGCGGCGACCCGATCATCCCGACATCGTTCGAGATCAGCGGCTATCCGTTGACATCGGGCGGCCAGCTCGTCTCGCTGAGCGGCCACCGCCGCCTCGAAGGCGGCTCGATATTCATCCCGAATCGCCCTGGAAAACCGTCTGCCCGCCGCTTTGGCCTCCGGCTCCAGCTCCCGGAACAGCCCCCGAACCGCCGGGGCCGTCCGCTCGCGGATCGTTTCCGTCAGGGTGGTTTCCGCCATTTTCCGGGTCAAACCGAGGAGCACCAGCCCCGCGAGGACCGCCCCGGCCGATGCGACGCCCAGCCAGGCCACTCGGGCGGTCAGGGCCAGCGCCGAGGCCAACAGCCCCGAGGTCGCCGTGAAGACCCCGGTGAGCCCGGCGGCGGCTACCGCCCCGTCCCGAACCCCGTCATAGAGCCGGTGATCAGCCAGAATGGCCGAGATCCGCTCGCCATCGGCGGCCAGATCTCCGGAAAAGGCGGGGGGTGAGATCCCTGAGAGCCAATTGGTCTCGGGCAGACCCGACGCCGCCCAAATCCGGGCCAGCTCCCGGCTGACCCATCTGACCCGCCCGCCGATCCGATCCCGGAAGACCGCGTTCCGCCCTCCGCCGATTTCGGCGGCCCAAGCCGTGACGGCGGCTTCCAGAGCTTCGTCCAGGGCGGCCGCGATGATCCCGGCCCCCCGCTCCTCCAGAAACCGGCGGTCGGCCAACAGGGCCGTCAGCTTCCGGAGCCCTCGGAGTTCCGCGGTAAACCGGCGGACAATGGTCTCGGTTACCGCATCCCGCCGGGCGATGATCCGGGCCCAGAGGTCATCCGCCAGGGCATCGTCGGGAGCATCGTCGGTCAGGTGGCTGATCGCCCCGCTACAGTCGCCGATAAACCGGCGAAGCCCGGCCTCGGCCGCCGCGATTTCCTCGCGGACCTCCCGCTCCCGGCTCCCGGCGATCCGCTCGGTGTCAGCCAACCGCCGCTCGATAGACCCCAGGAAGTCGTCGAGGACCCGAGCGCCGCCGTCCATGAGGATCGTCCTCGCTCCCCGGCGTACCACTTCGGTTTCGACCATCTCGATCAACTGTTCCAGCCCGCCGGCCCGAATGGCGTCAGTGGCGCCATCACGGAGTCGGTCCTGGCCGTCCAGAACCGAGAGGAATTGCTTTATCTCGTCCCGGCATCCATCCCGGTCGTGGGTTGAAGCCGGAAGCGCCGCCGTCTCCAGCCGCCGCCACCGGGCGGCCTGGAAGGCCAGCCGGGCGTGGAAGGGGGCCACCCGGTCCATCGGGAGGTTCCATCCGTGAGACTTCAAGAGCTCCAGGCCTCCGGCCATCAGGCGCCGGCCGCCATCGCGGGAGACTCCCCGGAGGTTCCAGCCCAAAAAGAGCTTCTCCTCCAGACCATGGTCCCGAATCATCCGCAGGGCTGTCAAGTCGGAGTCTTTCAGGGGCCTTCCGCCGTCGGCGATGTAGATGACGGCATCGGCCCGGGCGACCGCCTCCCGGGCCACCCGGCTGTCCCATCTGGCGGCCAGGAGCCCCGGACAGTCGGTGAGGACGCATCCCAGCCGGGCGAGGTTGGGGGAGTGAATCCGCAATCGGATCCGCCGGACAAAGGCGAACCGGACCTCGTCGAGGGTAAACCGACGCGGGTCCCGGGCCGCCCACCGGGTTTCCCAATCCTCTGGGCAACCGGCGATTCGGGCGGCCTCGGTGAGGAAAACGGTGGATCGGCCCCGTTGGTCGGCAAGCTCGGGAGCACCGTGGTAGGCCGCCATGAGGGCCGCCATGCGGAGCGTGTCGAGATGTTGGGCCGACCGCGCATCCCGGCTCCCGCTCCGACCAGCGGCGTCCCGGAGCGCCCACTCCCGTTCCACCGCCGATTCCAGCAGGAGCCGATCGGACCTCGCATCCAAATCGAGCTCGGTTTCAAGCTGATGCGGACCGAGGTCGTTGAATCGGACACGATCCGTGCTTTTCAGGTGAGGCAGGAGCCAATCCGAGATGGCCGCCACCAGCTCGCCCGGCTCACGCCAGGTGATCTCCGCCCGTTCCGGGGCGGTCGAATCGCTCAGATGGCGGACCGACAGGAGGCATCCGCTAGTTTTGATGCCGGTGCCGATGGGGGCCAGGGATCGGCCGTCACATAAGGCGTTGAAGGTTGTGGACTTGCCGCTCTGGAACTCGCCGACCAGGGCGATCTCGAACCGGTTTTCCCGGACACGCTCGATGATCCCGCCGATCCCCGCAACCGCCGGGTCGGCCGGGTCAGCCACGGAGAGGCCCCGAGCCGCATCCAGCAGCTCGATCAACATGTTCCGGAACGCCGCGAACCGGCGAGGGGTCACGGGGAATCGACCAGCGCCGCCAGGGCCGCCGCGGTTTCGGAAAGGCGCGTTCGCCGGTCGGCATCCACCGAACCGGTCCGGGCCCCTTCCAACCCCTTCCGGACCGATTCCAGGCGGGCCTCGGCGCGCTCCGCCCATTCCCGTTGCAATCGGTCCCCCGCTTCCCTGAAAGCCGCCTCGATCCGGGCGGGCATTTCGGCTTTCAGTTCATCGAATTGGCGGGTCAGCGACGCCTTGATCCGTCGCCGAAGGGCAGCGGCGGCCATGTTGGCCGGTAGAATCCGGTTGAGCAGGGGGATTTCGTCGGCCAGAATCCGGACGAGAACCCGGGCCAGTGGCCGGAAGGGGCCGATCACAGCAAAGAGGGAGTAGTCCAAAGCCAGGACCGCAAGGGGCGGGACATTGGCCAGGAACCCGCCGTCTATGGCCAGGTCCCGGCGGATCGTCTCCTCCCAGGGGGTGAGCAGGAGGCTTTCCTCCTCGCTATAACGCCGGGCCAGCTCCGTCACCCGGTCTCGGGCCGCTCGGGCATGCCCGACGAACAGGGCCTCGAGCTCGGCCTTGAGAGGGCCTTCGGCCCGATTGAGACGATCCTGAAGCTCGCCAAGCCCCTCACAGGTGTCGAACCCGTCGATGTAGTTCCGGGCAATGGCCTCTAATCCATCAACGATCTCCCGGCGGAAACCGGCCTCGATTTCTGACAGAGCTGAAGAGAATTCAGTCGTCAGGGTTTCATATTCCGCCCGAATGGCGGCTTCCCGCTGACGGTAGTCGTCAAGGAGCGCCTGTTGCTCGGCGGCGGTCCGGTCCATGGCGGTCAGCTCGGCCGCGCAGCGGGTCCGGGCAAGGCCCACCTGAGTCTGAAGGACCGCTTCGGCCTTTTCGAGGCGTCCAGGCCGAACATTGCCGCGGAAAAAGTCGATCAGGCGATCTTCAAGACCGTCGAAGGTCAAGGCCACCGAGCTTTTTTCGGGCTCCGGGTCTTCATGGCCGGTCCGTCGGCCGGCGGGCCCCGTCCGACCCAGCAGGCCCCCGATGACTCCATCGACCACTCGCCGAGCATCCCGCCCTCCCTCATCCCCATCGATCCGGTCCCGGATGGCGGGGCCCGGAGACTCGCACGAGGACCGGAGGTTGACCATAACCACGGGGGCGGCCGCCTGACCCACCGAGGCAAGCTGGCTTTCCACGGTCTCGATCAGCCGCCGCTTCTGCTCATCGGTAAGGATTCCGGCCGCCGGGTCATAAGTGATGGCCGTCATGAGCCGGGTAATCCCCTGTCCGAAAACCCGGCCCGAGAGAAAATCCAGCTCCAGGCTGGACAACTGCCGGGAACCCGTCACCAGGAGTACGACGTCCGATTCCGGAATGACCGTGTAGGTGGTGGCCACCACCGCCGCGTTGACCGAGTTGATACCGGGGGTGTCATAGATGGTCAACCCCGCCAGGTTGGGCGACGGCCAGAACAGCCGGACCCGCTCCGTCTTCGCGGCCAGGGCCGCCCGAGCGTCGGGGGAACCGGCCGACGTGGCGTCCCGGACCGCCGCCGGGTCGGGATCCATTACTCGGATAGTCTCCGTGCCGGAAACGTCGGACAAGCCATCCGAAGAATCGTCGCCCTCACGGCGGGAAACGATCTCCAGCATCGGATCAGGGCCGTGGGTGATCTCGGTGGGGACCGCCGTGGCTTCGAGGATGTCGGTAAAAAGGACGTCGGATTTAAGGAAAACCCGGTTGATCAGGGTCGATTTCCCGGTCTTGAATTCCCCAACCACCGCGATCCGGTAAGTCCCGGCCCGGAGAGCGGCCCGCTCGATCCGGAGCCGCTCGGCGATGTCGTCGTAACCGACCCCCGCAATCAGATCAATAGTGGTCTCGAATCGGGTATCCATCTATGTCAACGCTCCGCGAAAACGGTTGATTTCCGATTGGAAGTTCAACAGACCGGAGACCTCCGAGGTTTCCGTTT
>CAZWGY010000063.1:4429-14427 GCA_964633575.1 uncultured Desulfobacteraceae bacterium | reverse complement strand
GCCTGAATGACCCAAATGATGATCATGACCGGCGGTAAAAAAGATGTGTATAACGCCGAGGGCTCCACCCCGGCCTGTAACAATCCGCCCCGTTGGGGCCAGGTCAGCCAGGATCAGCCTGGGATTTTAATCCCCGGCGACGGCCCGGATATGAAAATGTGTATAATGATGAGGGTTTGGCCCCGGGAATGTTCCCAGGACAATGTTTCCTGTCGCTCCCATTAGGGGGCAGACCTGAGTGTTTGCCCATATCGGGCGGAGAGCCGGGTCCGCCCCCGCGAAAATCCTGATTAGCGATATCCGTGCCAGGAATTTTCCAGCGGCCGAAATCCGCCGCCAACATACTGGTTTATTTCGAAGCTTTTTCAACCGCGGATTGAAAATGGATCGGTTCCGGAATTTACATTCGTATCCGGTTTTCTATTTACAAGTGTTCAAGGTTTACCGTAAATTGACCGACTGTAGCGCCGGGATGGATGGATTGACGGGCTCGGCGCGGAGGGAATCGATGCTGGAAGACACCCACGGCGGGTATTGGGAAACGATAATCGAGACGGTGGCCGACGGGCTGCTGGTAGTGGACCCGGACGGGGTGATCATCACCGTCAACCGGACCCTGGAGACCTTGCTTGGTTACGACCGAAGCGAGCTGATCGGCCAGGGGTGCGGAATTCTGAACTGCGACACCTGCGGGGGCATCCGGGCGAAGGGACGGGGAAAGTATTGCTCGCTTTTCGCCCGGGGGAGTCTCCGCCGGCTCCGGTGCAGTATCCAGCGCAAGGACGGCGGCGTGGTCAACGTCCTGAAGAACGCATCGGTGCTCACCGACGAGGGCGGCAACGTCATCGGCGGAGTGGAGACCCTCACGGACCTGACCGAGCTGCTCGACCGGGAGCAAACCATCTCCAGCCTCCGGCGGGCTCTGGATGAAAAACGGGGGTTTCACGGGATGATCGGGGACTCTCCGGCGATGCAGGCGGTCTTTGACCTTATCGACAGCGCGGCTCAGTCGGACGCCCCGGTGGTGATCTACGGTGAGAGCGGTACCGGGAAGGAGCTGGTGGCCGGGGCGATCCACCGGGCGGGCCCCCGGCACGACGGCCCGTTCATCAAGGTCAACTGCGCGGCGCTCAACGCCTCATTGCTGGAAAGCGAGCTCTTCGGCCATGTCAAGGGAGCCTTTACCGGGGCCGACCGGAACCGGATCGGGCGTTTCGAGGCGGCTTCGGGGGGAAGCCTTTTTCTGGACGAGATCGGGGATATACCGCCGTCGATCCAGGTCAAGCTTCTGCGGGTGCTCCAGGAAAAGGAAATCGAGCGGGTGGGGGACCACCGGCCGGTGGCCATCGACACCCGGATCATCGCCGCCACCCACCGGGACTTGAAGGCCATGACGGCTGAGGGGGAGTTTCGCGAGGACCTCTATTACCGGATTGGGGTGATCCCCATCCACCTTCCCCCGTTGCGGGACCGCCCGGCGGACATCCCGCTGCTCATCAACGCCTTTATCGGCCGGCTGCGCCTCAAGACCGGCAAGTCCATCACCGGGATGAAGAACGAAGCCTTCGCGGCTTTGGAGGCTTACGGCTGGCCCGGCAACGTCCGGGAGCTGATCAACGCCATTGAATATGCCTTTGTCCTCTGTCAGAAAGGTCAGATCGGCCTTGGCCATCTGCCCCGGGGGATCACCGGTCGGGCTCCCCGGCCGGAACCCCCTCTCCGGCCCACGGGGTTGACCGAGTGGCCGGCGGACGAACGGCGCCGGCTGCTTCTGGCCCTTGACGAGGCGAACGGGAACAAGGCGGAGGCGGCCCGAGCCATGGGCATCAGCCGGGTGACCCTCTACAAACGGTTGAAGAAGCACGGGATATCGGTGGATCGGCGGGTAAAGGGTTAGGAATCGGAGGCTTCGGATTCCAAAGCGGCCGCGGCGGTTTCCGGCGCATCGAAAAACGGAATGAGCCGGTTCAAACGAATCAGCTCCAGGACGGTCCGCACCGGCTCCCGAACCTGGCAGAAAGCGATCTCTCCGCCGATCTCCTGGACCTGTTTGTAGCAGTTGAGGAGGGCTCCGCACCCGGAGCTGTCGATAAAGGAGAGGCGGTTGAGATCGAAGACCACCCTGGCCCGCGCGTCGATGAGCGGCCTCATTGCTTCCTTGAAGGCCTCGGCGTTGCCCGCGTCGAGGGTATCGATCAACGGCTCCACCACCGTCACCGAGCCGATTTGTTCCGTGCCCATGTTCATGTCATCCCTCTCCTGTCTGTCGGCGGAAGACCAGCCGGACACAGTTCCGGCCCTCCCTCTCGTCATAGATGAATTCCACCGTGTCCACGCACTGGTCGATGAGAAACAGTCCCCGGTTCCGGTCGGAGGGTCCATCCGGTCCGTTCTCGGGGAGCGAGAATGCCTCCGGCGGCGGCTGGAAGGGGGTTCCGGACCAGTCATGGAAACTGAACACCAGGGCATCCGGATCGCAGTGGGAGTCGATCCGGATGGCTCCATTGCCGTCATCCCCGCCGTAAGCGTGCTCGATGATGTTCACGACCACTTCATCGGCCGCCAGGACCGCCCGATCCACGGCCTTTTCGCCCCCGAGATCAGGGACGGCTTCGCAGACCCGGCGGACAAACCGGCGAACATTCGCCAGCTCCGACAAGCGGCCGGCAATGGTGATCTTGTCGATGCAGTCATCAGCCATTGTTGGGAAATCCTTGTATGGGGGGGGAATCGATGGTTACTCCCACACAGGTGAAGTCATCGGAAAAGCTCTCCCGGCCGATGAAATCCACCACCGCGGACCGGACCCTGCTGATCGTCAGCTCCGGACCTCCGGCGGCATGACGTCCGACCGTTTCCAGCAGCCGGGCCTCACCAAAGACAAGGCCCGCCTCGTTCCTGGCATCGGTGAGCCCGTCTGAGTAGAAGAAGAAGAGGTCCCCCGGCCCGAAGTGAATCTCGGTCTCCGCGTAGTCGTTCATTTCGGGAAAACCGATGGGCATGTTCCCGCCTTTGATAAACGAGCAGTCATCGAGGTCGGCGTGGTAGTGGATCGTGCGGACGTGGCCGCAATCGACGTAGGTGATGGTCCGCCGGGCCAGATCGACCCTTGTGTAGCACAATGTGATAAAGTTTTCCAGCTCGTCCAAACGGTCGATCATGGCGGTTTGAACGTGGGCCACGATCTCCGACGGCGCGGGAAGAAACCGGCCGTGACAGGTCCGCGCCAGCTCATAGAGGGTCCGGAGAAAGTGGTTCTTGGCGGCGGCCCCCAGGAGAGCGGCGGGAACCCCCTTGCCCATGACATCGCCCACCACGATGTCCAGACACTGGTCGTTGACCCGGTAAAAATCGTAGAAATCCCCGTCGATCTTCCGGGAAGGGATGGTCAGGCTGGCGATCCGGATGCCGTCCATGACCTCCTCGAACTTCCCCAATAAGAGGGTCTGCTGAATCCGGGAGGCGATGGCGCTCTCATGGGCCCGGGCCCGCTCCAGTTCCGCTTCCACCCGCCGGAGCCGGACGTTCTGATCCCGGGCCTTGAGGGCCCGGTTTACCGCCGCCACCAGCTCCTCGGGGTTGAGCGGCTTGACCAGGTAGTCGAAGGCGCCGTACTTCATCGCCTCCACGGCGCTGGTGACATCTTCGCTGGCGGTGATCATGATGGGCTGGAGATCCGGGAAGTGGGTCTGGATGTGGGCCAGGCAGGCCATCCCGTCCATCTCCGGCATCTGAAGGTCCAGCAGGACCGCTCCCACCGAATCGGTGAGCCGATCCACGGCCTGCCGCCCGTTTTCGGCGGCAATCACCTGAAAGCCTTGTTTTTCCAGCTTGTAGCAGAGAAAGGTCCGGGTGGTCCGGTTGTCCTCGGCCACCAGAACTATCGGGGGTTGCTCCGTCATGGTCTCCCCTGTCTATCTAATACCCATTTATAAGTTGCCAATTTACCACGATCACCGTTTGGGGCAGATGCTTCGCCCCGATCCCGCGGGTTCAACCTATGCGATAGTCCGTTGAAATGCTTCAAAGGCGCTCTCCAGCTTCCGGGTTTCCGACCTGACCCCATCCAGGTTCCCGCCCCTGCCGGCCCGCTCGGCCGCCCGTGCCGCCTCGGCCACGGCCGTGGCGTGGATGTGAGCGGCCCCGCCCTTGATGGCGTGGGCATGTCGGCCGGCGGCATCCGGATCTTCAGCCTCGATGGATTTCCGGAGAGCGTCGAGAAGGGCCGGGGTGTCTTCCAGAAAGACCGTCACCAGGGTTTGAGCGAAGATTTCGTCACCGTCCACGTCGGCCAGGAGCCGGTCCCGATCGAAGACCGGCCCGGCCTCGGCGTCGGGAGCATCTTTGAACGGCCGGGCCTCGTCATCGGGGAGCGGGGGAGGCTTCTCCGGCTCCCCGTCGATGAGCTGGTCAATGGCCATGAGCAGGGATTCCGACTTGAACGGCTTGCTGATGTATGCGTTCATTCCCGCTCGAATGCAGGCGGACCGGTCGCCGCTCATGGAATGGGCCGTGACCGCGATGATGGGCACGGTCTGGTTGGGATGGCCGTCGAAATTGCCGCCACGGACGACCTGGGTGGCTTCAAAGCCGTCCATCTCCGGCATATTGACGTCCATGAGCACCGCGTCGTAGAGGTTTTCCCGGAGGGCCTGGACGGCTGCCCGGCCGTTTTCCACGGCCTCCGCCCGATGGCCGGCCTTTTCCAGGATGCGCATGGCCAACTGCCGGTTGACCCGGTTGTCCTCGGCCACCAGAACCCGGAGCCCCACCCTCACCCGCCGGGGGGCCGGAGCGACGGCCAGGGTATCAGGGGGGCTCTTCGATGAATCAAACACCGCAGTGAACCAGAAGGTGGATCCCCGGCCCGCCCGGCTCCGGACCCCGATCTCGCCGCCCATCCGCCCGGCCAGTTGCTTGGATATGGTCAGCCCCAGCCCGGTCCCGCCGTAGCGCCGGGTGGTGGAGGCATCCACCTGGGAAAAGGGCTTGAAAAGGCGGTCGAGCCGGTCTTCGGGGATGCCGATTCCGGTGTCGGTCACCTCGAAGTACAAGGCCGGCCGGCCGTCTCTCTCCCCGTCATGAGCCACCCGGATCCGCACCGTGCCCCGGTCGGTGAACTTGAAGGCGTTGCCGCCGAGGTTGAGAAGGATCTGCCGGAGCCGGCCCGGGTCTCCTCGAACCCATTGGGGCACGGCAGCGGCCACCTCCCACGTGAGGCCGAGCCCCTTTTCCTTTCCCCGGGGGCCGAGCAGGTCAGCCACCGTCTTGATCAGCTCCCTCGGGTTGAAATCGACTTCCTCCAGCTCCAAGCGACCCGCCTCGATTTTGGAGAGGTCGAGGATATCGTTGATGATCTGGAGCAGCGACTCGGCGCTGTCATGAACCACATCCACCAGCTCGCGCTGTTCGGCGTTCAGGGCGGTCTGCCGAAGCAGCTCGGACATCCCCAGGATGCCGTTCATGGGAGTCCGGATTTCATGGCTCATGTGGGCCAGAAACTCGCTTTTGGCCCGGCTGGCGGCTTCGGCCGCCACCTTGGACGCCTCGCTCCGGCGAAGGGCTTCCCGGGCCCGCTGGCGGCTGTCCATGATGTACTGGGCGTGGGACCCGAAGATGAGGAACAGGCACAAAACGATCACGCGGGTCCAGATGTCGTCCGTCTCGATCCCCACCAGCCCGGACAGGAAGTCCCCGTGGCTGAACAGAAAGAAGTTGACCAGGGCTTCCAGAACCCAGTAGCAGCCGGCCAAAGCCAGCCCGATGAGGACCATCTGGTACCGCAGGATGAAAGGGTCCCGGCCGTTACGACTCATTTTCCCCCGTCGATGAGGGCCCGTCGGAGAGTATCCAGGGCGGTGGCGGCGAACAACCGCTTGTTCATGGTCCGGGAGTAGGTGGACAGGGTGTGGCGTCGGCCACTGGCCCCATCCGGACCGGCGATTCCGATGCAGACGGTGCCCACCGGCTTCTCCGGGCTCCCCCCGTCGGGACCGGCGATCCCGGTGGTGGAGAGTCCGTAATTCGCTCCGGCAACCCGGCGGACCCCCTCGGCCATCTCCCGGGCTGTCTCCTCGTGGACGGCCCCGCACCGGTCGAGGGTCTCCGATGACACCCCCAGCACATCCACCTTGGCCGAATTGGCGTATGTCACCGCCGACAGGATAAACCAGGCCGACGCTCCGGGGACTTCGGTGAGCTGATGGGCGATCAGCCCGCCGGTACAGCTTTCGGCGATGGCCAGGGTGGCCCCGGCTCGTTCCAGAAGCGCACCGGTTTCAGCGGCCAGGGACCGTCCGGTCGAGGAAAAGACCCGAACCCCCAGCCGCCGCCGGACCTCGGCTTCGGCCGCCGCCAGGTTCCGTTCCACCGATTCCGCGTCCGGACCGCTTGCGTAGAGCCGGACGGCGATCACCGGAAAGGAGGCCCGGAGCCCCGGGGTGATTCCGGGCACGGCCGTCTCCAGGCCCGCCAGCCGCTCCCCCACCACCGATTCAGGCAGCCCGAAGGTGGACAGGGTTCGGACCGTCCGGACGGGGCGGCCCGGCCCGAGAACCTCGACCAGCCGGGGCAGCACCCGCTCCGACAACATCCGCCGCATCTCATGAGGCACCCCGGGCAGGCAATAGAACCGGCATCGGCCCACCGTCAGAGCAAACCCGGGCGCGGTGCCCACCGGGTTGTAGAGCGGCTCGGACCCCCGGGGCAGCCGGGCCTGCTTTTCGTTGGTCGGGCTCACCGGCCGGCCCCGACGCCGGAAAAAGGTTTCGATGTCGGCCAGAGCCTTGGGGTCGAGGACCTGGTCAACCCCGGCGACCAATGCGGCCGCCTCGGCCGTCCGGTCGTCGATGGTGGGCCCGAGCCCGCCGGTAACCACGGCGATGTCGGCCCGCTCCCCGATCTCCCGGAACGCCGCGGTCAGCGTTTCGAGGCCGTCGCCCACGCAGAGGTGCCGGACCACCTCCACGCCCAGCCCCTCGAGGGCGTCGGCGATGTGGGCCGTATTGGTATCCACCAGAGCCCCGGTCCGAATCTCGTCTCCGGTTGCCAGAATTTCAGCGATCATAGCGTCGGAGCCTCTTCTTTGAGGATGATACGGGCGTCCACGATGGCCGCTCCCTCCCGGTAAACGATGACCGGGTTGAGGTCCATCTCCTGGATTTCGGGGTAGGACTCGATGAGCTCCGAACAGATCAGGAGGATGTTTTTGAGCGCCTTTTTATCATAAGGCGGCTCCCCTCGGATGCCGTCGAGGATCGGATACGACTTGATGTCCTCCATCATCTTCCGGGCGGAGCGCTCCGAAATGGGCAACACCCGGAAGGCCACGTCCTTGAGAATCTCCACCATGATCCCCCCGAGTCCGAACATGATCACCGGCCCGAACTGGTCGTCGATCTTCGTGCCGATGATAACCTCCAGCCCCGCATCCACCATGGGGGCCACGAGGACCCCGCGAATGTCGGCATCCGGAGCGTAATTCCGGGCATTGGCCAGGATCTCGTCGAACGCCGACCGGACCTCGTCATCGGACCGGAGATTCAGCCGGACCCCGCCGGCGTCGCTCTTGTGGAGGATGTCCGGAGAGACGATCTTCAGGACGACCGGCCCGTCGATGGCCGCTGCCGCGGCGACGGCGGCGTCGGCATCCGGGGCCAGGGTCTGGGGTGCCACCGGGGCTCCGTGGAGCCGGATCAGATCCTTGGCCTCGTGTTCCAGGAGCACGTCCCGGCCGTCGGCGTAAGCGCCCCGGATGATTTCATCCCCCTCGGGCCGGGCCTTGGCCCGCCAGTTAAAAACGAAGTTGGCCTTGGCATGGTAGCTCCGAAGGAAGGTGCCGTATTCGGCCAGGACCCCCATGGATTTGCAGGCCACGTCCAGGGAATCGTAAACCGGGATGTTGTAGTACCGGAGCAGGTGGAGAGCGTGGGGGCGCTCCGAGCTGTAGAGGCTGTGGACCACGATGGGTTTCCGGTGTTTCCGGACCATCTTGCCCATCCGGTGGGCCGCGTCTTCCTCCTTCAGGGCCAGGCTCTCGGCAAAACGGATGCCGTAGCCGCCAAAGAGGCCCACCAGCAGGAGCCCGTTGATCTGGGGGTCCTTGAGGAGAACCTCGGCACAGTCGGCGAAAACGGTGGGATCGGCGTCGGTCCCTCCGGCCACGTCCACCGGGTTTCGGACCGTGGCCGCCCAGGGGAGGAGCTTCCGGAGCCGGGCCTGGGTCTTCTCCCCGAGCTCGGGGATATTCACCGACAGGTCGGAAAGAACGTCGGCGGCGATGGTGGCATGGCCCCCGCCGTCGGCGAGGATGGCCACGTTGTTGTTCTTCATGGGAGGCAGCGCGCTCAGGGTCTCGGCCGCCGGGAAGAGGTGGTCGGATCGCTGGATAACGATGATTCCGGCCCGCTTAAAGGCGGTCCGGGCCACCTCGGAGATCCCGGCCAGAGCCCCGGTATGGGAACCGGCCGCCTTCTTTCCGGTGGCCGACCGGCCGCTTTTCAGTAGAATCACCGGCTTGACCAGGGTGGTCTTGTAAGCCTGCTGGAGAAACTTCCGGCCGTCCCGCATCCCCTCGACATACATGAGCACGGCCTTGGTGCCCTTGTCCTGGCGGAAGAACTCGAGGTATTCGTGGAACTTGATGTCGGCCTCATTGCCGACGCCGACGTAATAGGAAAAGCCCTTCTGGCTCTTGAGCTTCGCCTCGGTGATCAGGGTCAGGGCCATGTTGCCGCTCTGGGAGAGCAGGCCGATGTCGCCCACCGGGGCGTTTTTGAGCCCCACCAGGTTGAGCCGGTCCCGGAGGTTCATCATCCCCGACGTGTTGGGGCCGATGAGCCGGATGTTGTAGCGGGCCGCCGCCTCCACGACCACCTTCTGGAGGTCGGCTCCCTCACCCCCGATCTCCCCGAAGCCGCCGGCGATAATGACCGCCCCCCGGACCCCCTTTTTCCCGCAGTCCTCCAGGACGGCCGGGATGGTCGATGCCGGGGTGGTGATCAGGGCCATGTCCACATCCCCGTCGATTTCCGATACGCTCCCGTAGCACTTGAACCCGAGGACGCTCTTTTCCCTGGGGTTGACCGGGTAGATGTAGCCCTCATACTTTTCGTCGATGAGGGTCCGGATGGCCTGATATCCCCGTTTGGTCTCGTTTTTCGACGCTCCGACGACGGCCACCGAACCGGCGTTCAGAATCTTGTCCAACGGCATGGAATCATTCTCCTCGCTTACGGGTTTCAAAGGCCGCAAGGGACTGTTCCCGTTCCTGAGTGGACACGCAGGCCAGGCAGGCCTCGACTTCGTAGTCCATCAGAGCGTCCAGGCTCACCTCGCCGGCCATGAGCAGCCCCCGCTTGATCATCCGGATGGAAAACGCCGAGTTGGCGGCGATCTTGGCCCCCATCTCCCGGGCCGTCGAAAGGAGCGCATCCGCCGGGACCGCCCGGTTGACCAGCCCGATCCGCTCAGCCTCCCGGCCGTCGATGTTCTCGGCCGTGAACAACAGCTCCCGGGCCTTGCCCGGTCCCACCAGGTCCTGGATCAGCCGCATGGCGCCGCCGGTCACCGATGAGGTGACCCGAGCCTCGGGGGAGCCGATCCGGGCGTCTTCCGCGGCAATCCGGATGTCACAGGCCAGAGCCAGCTCATAGCCCGATCCCAGAGCGTAGCCGTTGATCGCCGCCACCGTGGGCTTGGGGCATCTGAGAATCCGGCGGGAGCCATCCTGGAGCTCGACAAGGTAATCGCGATACGCTTCGGCCGACCGGGTTTTGGATTCCTTGAGGTCCGCGCCGGTGGAAAACGCCCGGCCTTCGCCGGTGAAGAGGATGACCCGGACCGCCGGATCCTTTTCGGCATCGGTGAGGGCGGCGCCGATCTCCTCCCACATCCGTTTATTCATGGCGTTCAAGACCCGGGGCCGGTGGAGGGTGACCGTGGCGATCCCCTCGGCTTTGTCGTATCGGATACACTCCCATGCCATTGTTGATCTCCTT
>CAZWGY010000063.1:0-4329 GCA_964633575.1 uncultured Desulfobacteraceae bacterium | reverse complement strand
GGTCATGGGTTTGGGGCGCTACGCAATCACAAATCACATAAGTTGAGTACGGGTCGAGCGGGTCAGCGGCCGCCGTGGATGACGAGCCGCTGGCCGGGGTAGATGGGCTTCGACCGGCTCAAGTTGTTCCAGCGGATCAGGTCGGCCAGGGCAACCCCGTAACGCTCGGCGATCCGGGAAAGGCTGTCCCCCCGGCGGACCACGTAAAACCGGCGGCCCGGATTATTTCGGCTGGCCGCCGCCTGCTCCGACTCCCATTTCTGAAGAACGCGGGCGAACCGCTGGGAAAAACCGTCGCCGCCGCCCCGGGGAACCAGGATGGAATGGGTTCCCACCGGCATGTCATACCCCCGGAGCTCGGGGTTCAGGTCCTTGATCTTTTTGAAATAGGTGTTGGCCGCGTCGGCGATCAGCCGGATGGGGACTTCCCGGGGACACCGGACCTGAACCCGGTCGGCCGGAGCCGGCACGTAGAGGTCCTCGGAGGTGAAGTGAAAGCCGTACTTTCGGGGGTTGGAGAGGATCAGCTTTACGGCCGCGATCTTCAGAATGTGGCGCTGGGTCTCCTGAGGCAGGTAGAGGTGATAAAAATTGTCGGTTCCCTGGGCCTCGATCCGCCGGCGGAGACCGGCCTCGCCCATGTTGTAAGCGGCAATCGACAGGGTCCATGAGTTGAATTCAGCGTGGAGATCCTTGAAGTACCGGATGGCCGCCTGGGTGGAAGAAAAGATATTCCGCCGATCATCGAAATCCTGGTCCACCGTCAACCCGTATCTGAGCGCGGTGGACCCGATGAACTGCCAGTAGCCCACCGCTCCGGCATGGGATCCGATGTGCGGCAACAGGGAGCTTTCCACTACGGCCACATACTTCAGGTCGTCCGGCATCCCGTTTTCCCGGAGCATCTTTTCTATGTAGGGCATGTAGCGGCCGCTCCGCTTGAGCCAGAGGACAATCTGAGCCCGGTTCCAGATCAACAGAAGCAGCTCCTTTTCCATACGCTCCCGGATCTCCGGCTCGTCAATGGGGACCCGTTCGCCGCATAAGTCGATGGGTCCCGTCAGCCGGACGGCCGAGATCAGGGATGGAAATTGGGAGACATCGGAGATCTCGTCGGCGCTTTGGCCGGCCGCCCCGGAAGGCAGGGCGAGGACCCCGCAGCAGAAAATCAGAATCGGCAAGTATCGCATGGCGTGCTCAGTCTCTTCGGGTGAGGGTTACCACTTATCGCGGGGTCAGTCCATACCACATCATCCGCCCTTTCTCAAGTCGTTCAGGAAATCTTCGGCATCAAGGCCCACCGGATAACCCAGGTGTCCGCGTCAGGCTCCCGGTCAAGGCAGACGATCCCGCCGTTCTGAAACTTGAAGACCGGCCGCTCACTCACGCCGGTCACCATAAGGGCCGCCAGCTTTTCCATAAACGGCAGATGGCCCACGTACATCCGGTTCGATGCCGGATCGAGTCCCTCGGCAAAGGCTTCGACATCATCTAAAGGCCCCATGCCATCGGCGGCCGAGGTCCCTTCCGCCGGGGCCAGGGCCTGAGCGAAAATCTCGGCGGTCTGGCGGGCCCGGGTCTTACCGCTGTGGATGATGCCGTCCACCGGGACACCGTATCCTTTGGCCACCGTGGCGATCCGCTCGACCTCGTTTCGGCCCTCGTCGGACAGGCCCTTGTCCGGATCGACATCCTTGGATCGGTTTTTACCATGCTGAACGAGATAAATCGACATAAAGTTGACCTCCCTTCCTTGTCATTTCCATCAAGAGCCGCTATATTGACCCCTTTTTGGTTTTCATGTTCGGATTGTATCTCAAAGATGTGCCCATTGCAAACGATTGCCGGAAAGGTCATTGATCATGAGAATTGTGACGCGAGCGGATTTTGACGGGATAGTCTGTGCCGTGCTGCTCCGGGACGCCGAGCCGGTGGAGGAGCCGGTGAAATGGGTGGAGCCCAACGCGGTCCAAAAGGGTGAGGTCGCTATTCAGGCCGGGGACATCATGGCCAACCTCCCCTACCATCCCGCGTGCAGCCTCTGGTTCGACCACCACTATACCAACCAGCAGCCCTCGTCGGTCCCCGGCGCCTTTCGGATCGCCCCCTCGGCCGCCGGGGTGATCTTCGACCACTACGGGGGGCGCTTTACGCGGGACTACACCGAGCTGGTCCGCCAGGCGGACAAGATCGACTCGGCGGACCTCACTCTGGAAGAGGTCCGCCATCCGGAAAATCACCCCTACATCATCCTGTCCATGACGGTGAGCAGCAGCCGGTTGGATGACGAGCCCTACTGGAACCGCCTGGTGGATCTGCTTGCCGACCATCCCATCACCGCCGTAATGGCCGACCCCGAGGTCCGGAAGCGGTGTGAAGCCGTGGTGGCCCAAAATCAGGCATACCGGGACCACATCATCTCCCATACCCGCCTGATCGACCATGTGGCGGTGACCGATTTCCGGAAGCTCTCCCCGGCCCCCTCCGGAAACCGGTTTCTCGTCTATTCCCTCTTCCCCGAAGCCTCGGTCCACATCCGGATCCGGCATGACCCCGAGCATCCGGATAAGATCATCGTCAACGTCGGCCACAGCATCTTCAACCGGACCTGCCGGGTCAACGTGGGGCTGTTGCTTTCCCGGTTCGGCGGCGGGGGCCACGCCGGCGCGGGCTCCTGTACGGTGTCGGTCGAAGGGGCGGACGCGGCCATCGACGAAATCATCGAGACTCTCCGGAAAAACGTCAAAAACGATTGATTGTCAATGCCCTTTCCGACAATCGACTGAAATGGGAGCGGGCGGGCTCAGACCCGGCCGGCGATAATCCCGGTGTCGTTGGTGCCCCGGAAGTCTAACCGGCGGATCTCCCCGGCCCCGGCCGCCTCGAGCATCTTCCGGATCTCGGCGTCCGTGTAAGCCCGGCCCCCGTCGGTCCCCAGAAGCATGTTGAGGGAAAAGAGGGCGGGAAAGGGAGGCCGGTCCCCGCCGTCATCCAGGATGAAATCGTGGACCAGGATGACGCCGCCCGGCACCAGGGCCCCGGCGGCCTTCCGGATGATCATCTCCGCCCCGGCCGGGGATTCCCCGTGGAGAACGTGGGAAAGCCAGGCCGCGTCGAACCCGCCCGGCACCGGGTCATCGAGATAGCTGCCCCCGGCGAAGTCGATCCGGTCGGCCAGGCCGAACCGGGCAATGGTCCGTTCCGCAAAGGGCCGGGTGGTGGGCAGATCGAAGACGGTGGCCCGCAAATCGGGGTTCTCCCGGCAGAAATGGATGGCATAAGTCCCCGGCCCGCCGCCGAGGTCCAACAGCCGGGTCCGGTCCGAGAGGTCCACGGCGGCGACTACCTTCGGCGCCAGGCTCATGGCCAGGTTGAACATCCCCATCAAAAAGCTCTCACGGCGCTCCGCGTCCTCGAAGGAGGCCCGGGTCCGGACCGGCCGACCCGTTCGGACCGACTCGTCCAGCCGGGCCCAGGATTCCGCCAGATGATGGTGATGGCGGATCATGTACCCGATATAGCCGTCCGCATCCCGGCAGAGAAAGGCCCGTGAAGGCTCGGTGTTCCGGTATCGGCCGTCCGACTTGACCAGAAGCCCCATGCCGGCCAGGGCGTTGAGGAGACGCTCGGTGGGGTCCGCGACCGCGCCAATGGCATCAGCGACCTCGACCGCCGTCAATTCCCCGTCACCGATGACGCTGAAAACATCCAGGGAAACCCCGGCGTGGAGAGTCGCGGTCTTCCAGTAATATCCCGAAGTCTCCAGGAGAGTGCCCGGAGTCCAGACGGAGGGGGTATCCATGAATTCAAGCTCCTTTCAGTCGAAGAATTAGCGATTATGAAGGGACATTCAGGGACTCAAGGGACGGATTGATTCCCGTGCGAGAGTCGGTCGGGGGCGGACCGGCCGCCCGGCGTCGCCCCGGGAGCGCCGCCATCAATATGGTCAAACTGACACCTTGCTTCAATTCATGTTCGTAGGGGCAGGCCCCCGTGCCTGCCCTCCTTAACCTTGATCAAGGGCGATCCATCATTTCAAGTTGCCTACGATTTTCAAGCAGCATCTCATATAAGCCGGACCATATCATATAATCTTCATCGTCCCCCATGTCCCCATCTCGAAATCGCCGGTAGAAGGATTCAGTGGTCATTCCGTATTGATTTTCAAACCCTTGAAGGTCCTGTTGGATGTTGGTAATCGCCCGGTGGATCTCATGAAATCGGTGCATGGTCATCATTCCTTCAACACGCTCATTTAAGCCAACCGGGGCTCCGCCCTCGTCGTTATACACATCTTCATAACCGGGGCGGCGCCTGGGATTAAAATCC
>CAZWGY010000062.1:4525-14430 GCA_964633575.1 uncultured Desulfobacteraceae bacterium | reverse complement strand
AAATCGGGTGGCGGGCTCAAATCGATCGGCTTCATACGCAAACCATCAAGGACCTGATTCTCCCTCAATCCCCCTCGAACCCCAGGGCGATCCGTTGGTGAACGTCGGTGATGATCCGGCGGGAGATATCGGCCATGGCCCGGCTCATGGCTTCAGCGAGGGCCAGCGGGGTTCGGTCGGCCATGAGCTGCTCTGATCGGTATTGCCGCTGCATGAAAATCCGGCGGCTGACATTCGGCTCGTCGGCGGCCATGAGGGTGAGGCTCACCTTCAGCCGGGCGTATGAGGAGTCGATCTTGTCGTATTCGCAGAATTCCTCGATCGTTCCGTCCAGGACGTGGGTCGCCGGCATGCTCCGGTCCAGGGCGAAGACACCCTTGAAGCGGTTGGATGCTTCGAAGTCCCGGGCCAGGAAATGGGAGACGATATCGCCGGGCCGGGCCCACCATTTGTGGAAGAGGTAGGCGTCCCGTAGAAAGGCCGCGTCCCGGTAAACCATCTTGTTGGTGTCGTAATAAGGGGAGACCTGGAATCGTTCCACCCGGAGCATCACGGACAGGGGCCGCCGGGTCCGGGGCGGCGGCGGGTCGTATTCCAGAGAGTAGTACCGGATCTTCCGGGGGGCCGGCTTGAAGTCGATGCAGCCGGCCAGGCCGGTTCCGATGAGGATCAGCATGAGGGCGATGGCCGCGGCGCGGCCGGCCGGAAAACGAGCAGGGTAGGGGGGATGGCTATTTGTCATAGAGCTCCTGATCGGCCCGTCGTCGGGGGACCGGTTCGCCAAAGATGAGCTGAGACGGCTGGTCGGCGATGATTTCCATGAACCGCTGGAGGTTTTCGGATGTCTTTTCGAGGTTCTGGAGGGTGACCAGGAGATGCCGCTGGAGCCCGTTCAGGCGCAGCTCGGCGTGGGAGAGCAGCTCGGTGCCGTCATCGAAAAAGACGTCGGCGCTGTCCACGGCGGTTTTCAGCCCGTCCAGGGCGACCCCCAGGTCCCGGCCCCCCTGGGCGATAACCCGGTCGGCCCGGTCGAGGGCGGTGTTGGCCGTATCGGTAAAGGTTTGCACGTCGGCGGCGGCGGACTCCAGGAGGGTCATGATCCGGTCGAGGCGGTCCGCGTCCAGGACCGTCACCAGCCGGATGAGCAGCTCCCGGAAGTCGGCGGAAACCTGGGGGATGTCGGCGCCGGTCACCGCTTCATGGATGGTCTCCACGGTGGTGGTCAGCTTGTCGGAGATCGCCCGGGCGTCCAGGGCGTTGAGCTGGCGCAGCACCGCGTCGATCCCGTCGAAGAGCTGCTTTAGATCCGACGGGGTGGTGGCCACCACCGGATACTCCGGATCAAAGGATAGGCTCGGCGGAGCGATGTGCTCCCGGGGCCCCCGGCGGTCGAGCTCGATGAACATGATCCCGGTGATCCCCACCGATTTGAGGCGGGCCACCATCCCCTTTTCGGGATTCAGGCTGGAATCGATGGTGAAGATCACCTCGATGAGGGTGGCGTCCGGGGCCACCCGGACACTCTGGACCCGGCCGATGGCCACCCCCCGGTATTTGACCGGCGAATCCCGGTCGAGCCCCTGGACCGATTCGTCGAAGTAGGCGACGAATTTCCGGCCGGTCTCCAGGTAATTGGACATCCCCAGCCAGATGATCGCCACCGCTGCCAGGGCGATTCCCACGATGACGAACAGCCCCACGGCCAGCTTGGTTCGAGTGCTGGCCATGATTCAGGCCGCCTCGGCGGTGCGACGGAAAAAGGCCCGGACCCGGGCGTCGTCGCTGTTGTCCCGGAGCCGTCGGGGGTCGCCTTCGGCGATGATGTTCCGGGTGGATTTGTCGAGCATGATGACCCGTTGAGCCACGGCAAAGATGCTGGCCAGCTCGTGGGTGACGATGACCAGGGTGGTGCCGGCGGTCCGGTTGATCGTCAACAGAAGCTCATCGATCTCCGCCGAGGTGACCGGATCGAGTCCGGCGGAGGGTTCGTCCAGAAAGACGATTTCCGGGTTGAGCGCCAGGGCCCGGGCCAGGCCGGCCCGCTTTTTCATCCCCCCGGAGATCTCCGAGGGGAGGTGGTCGCCGTAGCATTCGAGGTCCACCAGCTTGAGCTTAGCCGCCACGATCCGGTCCACGGCGCGGGGGGAGAGGTCGGCGTGGGCGGTAATGGGCAGGGCCACGTTCTGGGCCACGGTCATGGAGCCGATGAGGGCGCCGCCCTGGAAGAGGACCCCGATCCGCTGGTAGATCCGCCAGCGGGCCGATTCATCTCCGATGTCGGTCCCGGCGATAACCACCCGGCCGCCGTGGAGCCGGTCAAGCCCGATGATATGGCGCATGAGCGTACTCTTGCCGCAGCCGCTGCCTCCGAGGATGACGAAGATCTCTCCCGGCTGGACGGTGAAGCTCACGTCCTCCAGAACCCGGTGTTCACCGTATTGAGCGATGAGCTGTTGGACTTCGATGATGGGATCGGATGTCACGGTCTTACCCCCAGTAACTCCGGATGACGGCGAAAACGGAGTCGAACAGGATGATCAAAAAGATGCTGGTGACCACCGCCGAGGTGGCGGCGGTGCCGACGGCCGATGCGCCGCCCCGGGCCTGAAACCCCCGAAGACAGCCGGTGCAGGCGATCAGGGCGGCGAAGACGGCGCTCTTGGCGGTTCCCCAGGCCACCTCGGTGAGCGTCAGGGCTTCGACGGTCTGCTTGATGTAGGTGTTGGTGCTCAGGCCCAGCATGAAGACCCCCACCGTCAGCCCGCCGGCCACGGCGAACAGGTTGGCGAAGAGGGTCAGCAGCGGGACCACCAGAACGGCGGCCAGAAGCCGGGGGACCGCCAGAAATCGGGTGGGGTCGAAGCCCATGGTGTACAGAGCGTCGATCTCTTCGGAGATTTTCATGGTGCCGATTTCGGCGGCGTAGGCCGACCCGGACCGGCCGGCGACGATGATGGCGGTCATGATGGGTCCCAGCTCGGAGAACATGGCAAAGGCCACCAGGGAAGCCACGTAGATGTCGGCCCCGAATTGCCGGAACTGCATGGAGGACATGAAGGCCATGATCAGCCCCAGAAGAAAGCTGATGAGGGCCACCACCGGGAGGGCATCGACCCCGGTCTTTTCCATGTGGATGAGGGTGTCGTCCACCCGGAGGGATTTGGGATGGCGGATGACATGGCCGAGGGCCAGGACCACCGACCCCAGAAATGCGATCATGAACCGGAGACTGTTCAGCTCCGACAGGGTGGACTCGCCGATCCGCAGGACCGTTTCGTAGGAGTGGCGTCGTCGGGGCGGGGCGCAGTGGACGGCCGGCTCGAGGTCGATCCGGTCGAGCGCCTCGGCCACCGACTCGCTGGTCCTCACCGTCTCGAACCGGGCTTCCCCCGGCGGCAGCATCTCCTTGAGCTCGAAGATCAGCAGCGCTCCGTAGTCGTCGAGATAGTCCACGTCCCCGAGATCGGCGGTGAGGTGTCGGGGGGCGGTCCGGCGGATCCGGGGCCGGAGCGCGCGGAGGATCGGCCCGGCGGTGGTTACATCGAGCCGCCCGTTAAAGCGGACGATCATTCCGCCGTCGTCGCTGACCGCCGTCTCGAACCGGCCGTCATCCGATTCCGTCGGCCGGGTCATCGGCCGCTCCGGGAGCAGGATCGGGTTTCAGCGAGAAGGGAATGAATCCGGTCGATCAGCTCACAGGAGTCGATGCAGTCGGGAAACTCGTCCCGTTTCCGGTCGCATTCCTTGCACGGGCTTTTGACCAAATAGCCGATCTCGAAGTCGAAGCGGTATTTGTAAACGGTCATGGTATCAACATTGGGGCTGAATTGAGTCGGGCGGCGTGAAAAAATCGTGGCCGTTCCTTGTGTCTTGACAGTACATGGTTATCATATTCCGATGGTTGCAACAAGCCAAAACAGGGCGGCTCCGGGGGTTCGGCAACCGGGCGCCGCCAGGGAAATCTGTTGACACGAGCGATGGACCTACGATTAAATGCCGCGATTGCCTTATGGCGCCGCCGCCCCGTCCACCGAATGGGTGGCCCGGCGGCGGGGCCGACCGATGTCTGCCGATGACGAAACAGGAAGGACGCTATGGATTGGGTCAAGGAATGCTCCCGAAGGTCATTGTTCTGGATCATCTTTGTGCTGGGTCTGCTCTGCATTCTGACGGATCTGGGCTTCTTATACCTGCTCAAGCTTGGCGCCGTCAAGATGGTCGATCTTTCGACGCCGTATGCCACGCTTCCGGAGATGCAGGTGGTGGTCCGGAAGGTGGCGGTGGCCCTGGACCTCTTGCGGATCTATTTCATACCGGTCTCCGCCGGGATCTTTGTGGTCTTCGGGCTTCTGCTCTGGCTGATGTTGCGGCTTTCGTTCGGCCGGCTGGCCCGGACCGGCGAGGTCGCCCGGCTCAAGCCGAAACCGGAGAAGGCCAAAACGGCTAAGCCGGACCCGGAAGCGGAGAAGGCTCAGCGGATCAAGGAGCGCCGTCTGTTTATCCACCTGCTGGCCGCCCTCCAGCGGGATGGACGGCTGATGGATTTCCTGGCCGAGGACCTCGACGAGTACGAGGACGACCAGATCGGCGCGGCGGTCCGTTCCATCCATGAAAACTGCAACGGGGCCCTGGAGAAATACATTCAGGCCGGACCGGTGGTGGATGCGGCCGAGGATACCGAGCTGACGGTTCCCCCGGACTTCGACCCCGCCGCCATCAAGCTCACCGGCAATGTCACCGGCGAACCGCCCTTCACCGGCATCGTCCGGCACCGGGGATGGCGGGCGAAGCGGCTGGAGATGCCCACTCTGTCGGCCACCCGGGACCCGGACATCATCGCCCCGGCCGAGGTCGAGATCCCCTGACCGGCGGCTTGAGGATCGGTATGCGTCGCTTGGCGACTGAACGGAACATTTTGACGGAGCGAGGTACAACGTGACGGAACCAGTCTATGTCGTCGGCATCGATTTGGGAACGACCAACAGCGTGGTGGCCTATACCGAGGCGACGCTGGAAAAGGGAAAACAGCCCGATATCCGGGTCTTCGAGATCCCTCAGCTCGTGGACGCGGGGGTGGTGGAAAGCCGATCGGTCCTGCCCTCGTTTATTCTCCTGCCGGGGCCCCACGACGTCCCCGAGGGGTCCCTGGCACTGCCCTGGAAACCGGAAACCGAGCTGGCCGTCGGAGAGATGGCCCGGGAGCGGGGAGCGGAGATCCCTCACCGGCTCATCGCCTCAGCCAAATCATGGCTCTGCCACACCCTGGTGGACCGGAACAAGCCGATCCTTCCCTGGGATGCTCCCGAGGAGGTCACCCGGCGGTCCCCGGTGGAGGCCGCCGCTTTGATCCTCACCCATATCCGGAACGCCTGGGACCATGCCATGGCCGGCGAGGACGAGTCCCTCGCCCTGGACCGCCAGGACGTCCTCCTGACGGTCCCGGCATCCTTTGACGCCGTGGCAAGGGATCTCACCGTCAAGGCCGCCGGGATGGCCGGGCTGGAGAACATCACTCTTCTGGAGGAGCCCCAGGCCGCCTTTTACGCCTGGATTCAGTCCAAGGGCGAGAACTGGCGGGACCACGTCCACAAGGGCGATCTGGTGATCGTTTGCGACGTGGGCGGCGGGACCTCCGACTTCAGCCTTATCAGCGTCTCCGAGTCGGACGGCGAGCTGGTCCTGGACCGGATCGCGGTGGGTGATCACCTTCTGGTGGGCGGGGACAACATGGACCTGGCTCTGGCCTACGCCGTCTCCCGGAAGATGAGCTCAGGCAAGAAGCTCGACGCCTGGCAGATGCGCGGCCTCTGGCACGCCTGCCGGAAGGCCAAGGAGAAGCTCCTCTCCGACCCGACGGCGACCGAATATCCGGTGACTATCCTCGGCCGGGGGAGCAGCCTGATCGGCGGGACGCGGAAGCAGGTCGTCACCCGGAACGAAGTGGAAGAGGTCATCGTCAGCGGCTTCTTTCCTCCCTGCGGCCGGGATCAGGCCCCGGTGGCCCCACAGCGGGCCGGCATCCGGGAGGTGGGGCTCACCTACGAAGACGACCCGGCCATCACTCATCATCTGGCCCACTTTCTGAGCCGCCAGGAGAAGGTCGGGGAAAGCCTCCCCACCGCGCTCCTCTTCAACGGCGGGGTCATGAAGGCCCAGTCGGTCCGGAAACAGGTCCGGGAAGTGATCGCTTCCTGGGGCGAGGCGGCCGAGGGGGAGACCCTCCGGGAGATCGAGACCGATGATTTCGACCTCACCGTGGCCCGGGGCGCCGCCTATTACGGCCTGGCCCGCCGGGGCCGGGGGGTCCGGATCCGAGGCGGCCTCAACCGGACCTACTATATCGGGGTGGCCGCGGCGCTCCCGGCCGTCCCCGGGATGCCGGTGCCCATCAAGGCCCTCTGCGTGGCCCCCTTCGGCACCGAGGAGGGAACCCGGATCAGCCTCGAGGACCAGGTGTTTGTCCTCATGGTGGGCGAGCCGGTGAAGTTCGACTTCCTGGGTTCCTCGGTCCGCCTGGATGACGAGGTGGGGACGGTGATCGACGAGTGGGAGGAGGAGATCGAGGAGATCACCACCATCGAAACCACCCTGGACGGCGAGCCCGGCAACGCCATTCCGGTCTATCTGGAGATCCGGACCACCGAGATCGGCACCCTGGAGCTCTGGTGCGTCTCCCGGGACAACGCCGAACAGCGGTGGAAGCTCGAATTCAACGTCCGGGAACAGGCGGCCCAGTAACGGCCGGAAGACGGTGACCCCATGAAGCTCCTCGACAAGCGCTACATCGTCGGCATTGACCTGGGCACCACCAATTCGGCCGTCTCCTACGTCGATCTGGAATCGGGCAAGCCCAGGGACATCCGGATTTTCCCGGTCCCTCAGCTTACCGCGGCCGGGGAGCTTTCCGTGCTGCCCGTGTTGCCATCCTTTCTCTACATCCCCGGCGCCTACGATATCTCTCCCGAGGACCGGGCCGTCCCCTGGGAATCCTCCGAGGACCATTTCGTGGGAGCCTTTGCCCGGGACCACGGAGCCAAGGTCCCGGCCCGACTGGTATCATCAGCAAAAAGCTGGCTCTGCCACGCCCGGGCCGACCGGCGGGCCCGGATTCTGCCCTGGGGGGCCGGAGAAGAGGTTTACAAGATTTCGCCGGTGGCCGCCACCGCCGAATACCTTCGCCACATCCGCCGGACCTGGAACCGGTCCCTGGGCGATGAGGCCGACCTCTTTCTGGAAAACCAGGTGGTGGTTATCACCGTGCCGGCATCCTTTGACGAGGTGGCCCGGGACCTGACCCTCGAGGCGGCCACCAGCGCCGGACTCGAGAACGTCACTCTCCTGGAAGAGCCCCTCGCCGCCTTTTACAACTGGCTCATTCGCCATGAGACCCGGTGGAGCGATGCGGTCCGGCCCGACGAGCTGATCCTGGTCTGCGACGTGGGCGGCGGGACCACCGACTTCACCCTGATCACGCTCCGGGAGGCCGAGGGCAGCCCGCGGTTCGAACGGATCGCGGTGGGAGATCATCTCCTGTTGGGCGGGGATAACATCGACCTGGCCCTGGCCCGCCGGGTCGAGTCGGGGATGTCCCGGAAGCGCCAGTCATTGAGCGGCGACCGGTGGAAAGCCCTGTGTCACCAGTGCCGCCAGGCCAAGGAGACCATCCTCGACGGCAAGGCCGACCGGGCCACGGTGACCCTCATGGGAAAGGGGAAAAAGCTCATCGGCGACACCCTCTCGGCGGTCCTGAAGCGGGCCGACGTCGAGGAGACCGTCCTCGAGGGCTTTTTCCCGCTGGCTGACCGGGGCCTTCCCGGCGCGGCTCAAGCCCGGAAGGGGATCACCGAGTTCGGGCTTCCCTACGAGCAGGAGCCGGCCATCACCCGGCACCTGGGCTGGTTTCTCGAGCGGCACGGACCGGCGGTGGCGAAAATGCTCGGCCGGGACCGCCCCGAGCCGGACCTGATCCTGTTCAACGGGGGATCGCTCAAATCGGCGGCCGTCCAGGAACGGATTCGGGCCGCGGTCCGCCACTGGTTCGGCAACCCGGACACCGACCAGCCCCGGGTTTTGGAAAACACCGAGCCGGACCTTTCCGTGGCCCTGGGAGCGTCCTACTACGGGCTGGTCAAGATGGGGCAGGGCGTCCGGGTGGGCAGCGGCAGCCCTCGTGCCTACTACCTGGGGGTGGCCCGGACGAAGGGGGCCGGACGTGAGGCCATCTGCGTGGTGGAGCGGGGCCTTGACGAGGGCTCCCGGATCGAGCTGGCTGATCGGGCTTTCGAGGTCCGGGCCAATCAGCCGGTGACCTTCGACCTCTATTCCTCCAGCTTCCGGTCCGGGGACCGTTGCGGCGATGTCATCGAGGTGGACGAGACCCTCACCCCGCTGCCCCCCATCCAGACGGTGGTCCAGTTCGGGAAAAAGGGGGTGCAAACCACCGTCCCGGTCCGGGTGGAAGCCGAGTACACCGAAATGGGGACCCTTGCCCTCTGGTGTCGATCCACCATCAGCGATCACCGCTGGAAGCTTCAGTTTCAGCTCCGGGAAGGGACCTCACCCACGCCCTCCGGGGTCGCGGTGGGCGAGGGGGATGTCTTTGACGAGGCGGTGGTGGAGGCGGCCGCCGAAGAGGTTCGGGCCGCTTTTGCGCCGGACGCCGACCCGCGGCGGCTAGACGGCCTGGTCAAATCGATCGCCGCAACCGTGGAGCGCCCCAAGGAGAAGTGGTCGCTGACCTTGATCCGACGGCTGGCCGATATCCTCATAGACCGGGCCGGCCGGCGGACCGCGTCGCCCCGTGCCGAAATCCGATGGCTCAACCTCACCGGCTTCTGCCTCCGGCCCGGTTTCGGCGAGGGGTTTGACGAGCACCGGATCAAGCGGCTCTGGAAACTTTACAAAGCCGGTCCCACTCACGCCAAGAACGGCCAGGTCCGCTCGGAGTGGTGGATTCTCTGGCGGCGGGTGGCCGCCGGTCTCCAACCCGGCCAGCAGCGGCAGATCGCTCAGGACCTCACGCCGGTAATGCTGCCCCGGAAGGGGGCAAAACCCGGCGGGAAGCTGTCGCCCCAGGAAGCGGTGGAGATCTGGATGGCGGTGGCCAACCTCGAGCGGCTCCTGGTCAAGGACAAGGTCAAGTGGGGGCGGCAGCTCCACGGAGGCCTCAGCCCCAAGTCGGCCAAGCCCCAGCAGATCTGGTCGTTGGCCCGGATCGGGGCCCGGGAACTCCTTTATGGGCCGGTGGATCGGGTCATCCCCCCGGCCGAGGTAACCCGTTGGATCGAAACCTTTCTGGACGGCGATTGGAACGCCATCCCGGCCGTCGGAGGGGCCCTCGCGCAGATGGGCCGGCTGACCGGTGACCGGATGCGCGACATCGATCCGTCCGTCCGGGACCGGATCATCGCGTGGCTCGAGGACCACGATTTTCCCCAATCCCAGATCCAGCCGCTCCGGGAGGTCGTCCCCATTGCGGCGGCCGAGGCGGATACCCTCTTCGGCGAGTCCCTGCCGGCCGGGATTGTCCTGAGCGACTGACTCCTTAGATCCTCTACCCGGCCCTGATCATCGTTTCGGTTACAATGGGCTCGGGCCGGCTGTCAGACCTATCCCCCCTATCCTCCTGTGAGCACCGCACGCCGGTGCGGCCAAACCGACGCCTTGCCTCAATTCATGTTTGTAGGGGCAAACCTATGTGTTTGCCCAGGTCGGGCGGACACGCGGGTCCGCCCCTACAACCCAAAATGGTGGTTTCGCCACCCTGTTTGTAGGGGCAAACCTATGTGTTTGCCCAGGGCGGGCGGACACGCAGGTCCGCCCCTACAACCCAAAATGGTGGTTTCACCACCCCTGTTTGTAGGGGCAAACCTATGTGTTTGCCCAGGGCGGGCGGACACGCAGGT
>CAZWGY010000062.1:0-4425 GCA_964633575.1 uncultured Desulfobacteraceae bacterium | reverse complement strand
CGGGCGGACACGCGGGTCCGCCCCTACAACCCAAAATGGTGGTTTCGCCACCCCGGGGAGCACCGCACGCCGGCGCGGATAAAGACCTCCGAGGTTTCCAAAACAATTTGGAAACCTCGGAGGTCTCTATATTCGGGGCAACGCCCTGGTTGGCGGGAGTCTCATCGTATCCGGTGTTAAGGGGAGGGGTTGGGCGAGGCCGGCGCGCGGCACTGGCCCAAATGGTGATTATAACCGCCTACTCCTTTTGAATCCCCAGGGGACCCGGAGGAAGCGAATTCGTTGAGCCGCCCCAGTCCCGGCGCGGGCGGAGGAGCCGGCGGTTGTTGTCGCCTAAAGGGAGGCGGAAGCCGTGGGCCGCGAAAACGGTCGCGTCCGCCGGGTCGATCATCCGGGCGGAGACGTAAACCACCTCGTCCGCCGCCGCGTAGGTCCCGGTGAGGACCACCTGGGCGTCG
Source organism: uncultured Desulfobacteraceae bacterium (assembly GCA_964633575.1). Lineage (GTDB taxonomy): Bacteria > Desulfobacterota > Desulfobacteria > Desulfobacterales > JAABSP01 > CAYNGG01. The sequence goes on along the minus strand of CAZWGY010000062.1, from coordinate 3,967 downwards.
GCCGACAGGGCTATTTCCCGAAGTTTCGGGGAAGGGGCCAGCTCCCCGCTCGGCCGGCGGACGAAGACCGCTTCGTCCACCCGCATTTCGGTAACCTGAAAGCCCAGTTGGATGAGCCGATTGCCCACATACTCGGCCACGGTCCGGCCGAAGGTGGAGGTGCGGGAGACGTCGTCGATGTCGGCAAAAGCGGTCACCAGGATCGACCGGTCCCGGATATGGGGCGGGTTGAGCTGAGCCACGAGCCCGTCGGCGGCCTCGCGGGAAACGGTGATGAGGTCGGTGTCCAGGTCGTAGCGGGCGGCCAGATGGACGCACCCGGACAGGCTCACCAAAAGCAGGCCGGCCAGGGCGATACGGATGAATGAATGCAAGATCGGGTGGCGCATGGGATCACCGTGTAAAGAGGTGGGCTTCAGGAGACTTCCGGATTCCGGGCCTCGTCGATCTGACGGACCCCCTCCATCAGCAGTTTCATAAACTCGCCGAGGACCGGGGCCTGCTGGTCTTCGGCGCAGAGCTCGGGGACGAGCTTGAACCGCCCCTCCCGTTCCTTGAGGATGTCGTAAACAGCTAATTTCCCTTCCAGTCCGTGATATTCCGCCCGGACCAGCTCCCCATCCCGGAAGGCCACCTCGGCATTTCCCCGGGACAGCTCCAGGATCAGCAGACCGGTCTTCTGATTCAGGTTGCACATCTGAAACAGGCCGGCCGGGGGCATCTCGGAAAGCTTGCCGATCATCCCCGAGGAAAGCTCCTCGAACATCATGACGTTGGTCTTGGCCAGCCGCCGGGCCAGCAGGCAGGCCAGATACATCTGGAGAGAGGGAAACCGCTGGAGCACCCCTTTGAAATCCTCGCCGTTGAGGTAGAGCACCTTGGTGGGCGTCAGCACCCGGATGGTAGCCCCCACCGGGTCCCCGCTGAGCAGGCTCATTTCCCCGAAAATCTCCCCTTTGCCGAGCGTGGCGATGCTGATCTCTTCCTTGCCGATCACCTCCACCCGCCCGGAAACGATGATAAACAGGTTCTGTCCGGGATCGCCCTTTCGGATGATGATGTCGCCGGGCTCGTAACGCTTCAGGTGGAGAAATGAGACCAGCTCCCGGACATTATCGTGGCCGAGGGACTGGAAAAGAGAAAACTTGGCCAGGATATCGACCACCGGGTCAAGGTCCTGATCGGGCGCCCGGGCGGGGCGGGGCGGCTGCCGGCGGTATTCGAGCTTGATGAATCCGGTACACTCACTGCAATCGAACCGATATTTCCGGTCTGACTCGATGACCCCATACCGGATGATCACCTCCAGGATATCGCCCGCCAGGATAATGCAGGTCGATTTAAAGGGCGGGGGGATGATGGCGGTATTTTCGATCCGAAGCGCGTCGCCTACCCGGTACAGAGGACATTCGTGGGCGCCGATCACTTCGATGATCGCATCGCTGAAACTCATGGGGGCGGTTTTCCCGTTGGCGTTATCCGGAGCGGCTGTGTGCGGCCATTGCTGCCCGTTTGTGGGCAGGATGCCGGCGGCCGGGCTCAAGCGCCGACCGACACTTCCATGTAACATTTTTCCAGTCGCTTTTCAACTTGCTATTGAAAAACAGACCATCGGACGTTATAACCAGTGAGTCAGCGGATGGGAGATTCCCCATTTCATTTTTGGTTCTTTTATGATAATAATAACGATGATTGATAAGTCCGGGTCGCCGACCCGGCCATCCATGGAAGGAGAAACGTCATGAGTCAGGTGATTCAGAGAAAACAGGTCTGCGAGTGCAAAAAGTGCGGAAATGAGGCGGAAATGGTGGTGACTTGCACCCTTCCCGACGTCGAACCGGCTTCAGGCGAAAACGCCAAAGCGCCGGCGGGGACCGAAAAGAACCCCAACGAGTCGGAGTCGAAGGTCAAGGGCACGGCGGTTTGTTCTCACTGCGGCAACGAGGCCGACATGTGGATCGACATCTAAAGAACAAAACCCCGATGCCCGCCGGTCTCACCGGCCATCGATGACAACCGAAAGCCGCCCCCGGTCCGCCCGGGCCGGGGGAGACAACGGAGGCTGTATGGAAGAGTGTCAGACAACGCCGATCAAAAATACCGGACTCCGGAATGTGGTCATCGCCAGCACGCGGATCAGTGACGTCATCGGAGACGAGGGCAAGCTGATCTATCGGGGTTACCGGATCGAGGACCTGGCGGAGAACGCCTCCTTTGAAGAAGTCACCCATCTTCTGCTTAAGGAGCGCCTGCCCGGCAAAGCGGATCTGGCCGATTTCAGCGGGGCGCTGGCCCGGGAGCGGGCCATCCCGGATTCGGTGATCGCGGCCTTGAAAACCCGGCCTCCGGAAGCCCTGCCCATGGACGTGCTCCAGGCGGGCGCGGCGATGCTGGGCCACCATGACCCGGACGTTACCGCCGATGCCCGGGATGCGGCGGAGCGGATCAGCATCCGCCTGGTGGCTCGACTGGCAACGCTTTTGGCGGCCTGGGAGCGGATTCGAAACGGACGGACTCCGGTGGACCCGGACCCGTCGCTGGGCCACGCCGAAAATTTCCTTTACATGCTTACCGGCGAACGGCCTTCCGCGGAGGTGGCCCGGTTCATGGACGTCTGCCTGGTGCTCCACGCGGAGCATTCCTTCAATGCCTCCACCTTCGCGGCCCGGGAGGTGGCATCCACTCGGGCCCACATGTACGCCTCGGTCGCCGCGGCCATCGGCTCCCTGTCCGGAGCCCTCCACGGCGGCGCCAACACCCGGGTGATGCGGATGCTCAAGGAGATCGGCGAGGTCGGCCGGATCGACGACTACATCGCCAAACAGCTCGACGGCGGCGGAAAAATCATGGGACTCGGCCACGCGGTTTACAAAACGGATGATCCCCGGGCCATTATCCTGGCCCCCATGTCCAAGCGGATGGGGGAGCTGGCCGGAGATACCCGGTGGTATGAGATTTCCCGGGAGCTGGAACAAAAGGCCAAGGCCGCCTTCGAAGCGAGGAAGAACCTGAAAATCTACGCCAATGTCGATTTTTACAGCGCTTCCCTCTACTACAGCATGGGCATCCCCATGGACATGTTCACCCCGATCTTCGCCGTCTCCCGGGTGTCGGGATGGACCGCTCACGTCCTGGAGGAACAATTTGCCGATGCGGCGCCCAAACCGATGCTCTATCGGCCGGAATCAGAGTACGTCGGCGATTACTGCGGTCCCGAGGAGTGCCGCTGGGAGCCGCTGGACAACCGGTAGGAAGGGGTGACGGGTGGAATCTTTGGCCAATGGGCAGTCGATGGGGGGCGGGGCGTCCGGCCCGAATGGGCGCGCCTTACGGATGACGCGACAGCGGCGGGTGATCCTCGAGACGCTGCGGGCCAACAACATCCACCCCAGCGCCGACGAGGTGTACGAGATGGTCCGGCAACAGCTTCCGCGTGTCAGCCTGGCGACGGTCTATCGAAACCTGGAGATCCTCTCCGAGATCGGGGAGATCCAGAAGCTCGAACTGTCCGGATCACTCAAGCGGTTTGACGGCAATCCGGAGAAACACTACCACATCCGCTGCATCAACTGTGATCGGCTCGACGATGCCCCCATGGGCTCCCTGGAAAACATCGAGGACAAGCTGCTCGGCTCCACTGACTATCAGGTGATCGGGCATCGGCTGGAGTTCATGGGGCTCTGTCCGGACTGCCTGGAAAAGGCCGCGTCCCGCTGTAGCATGAACCCGGGCGGCAACGCATAGGCTCATCCGGAAAGCCCGCGCTGGATGGGGCGGTATCGCCAATCCGAATCGGATGGCAAGACTGACGCGGGGCGGTTAATGGCGTCATAAACAACTATTTCGGTCCGGCGGGTTGAAATAAATAAACGACCATGATCGGGTAAGGGATTGCGATCACCCTCGTGCATGAAAACGGATTTAAACCACGAAAAACACGAAAAAAACTTAAATTTATTTAACCACG
>CAZWGY010000061.1:9436-14456 GCA_964633575.1 uncultured Desulfobacteraceae bacterium | reverse complement strand
CCTCCCGGCTGACCGCCAATTTCACGGGAGATGCCGAGGATGTTGACCGACCTGACCTGGATCGACGCATTGGGCTTTTTCGCCGGATTCTTAACGACTTTCAGCGCCTTTCCCCAGCTTCTCTACTCGTACCGGACCAGGGACGTGGCGAGCATCGACCTGGGGTTCATGCTGATGCTGGTGTCCGGGCTGACCACCTGGGGGATTTACGGGATCATCATCCGGTCCCTGCCGATCATCTGTTTCAACTTCATCGGCGTGGTTCTCTGGCTGCCCATCGTGGTGTTGAAGCTCATGGATTTGCGGCGCCGGCGGGATAGTGGGAGCTAATCCCGGTCATCCGGCGGCACGAGACGGTACCCGATGCCATAGACTGACTGAATCCAGTCGGCTTCCGATCCGGACGCGGCCATTTTTTTCCGGAGATTTTTGATGTGGGAGTCCACGGTCCGCTCGTAGCCTTCGAACTGGTAGCCCTGGGCCCGGCGGATCAGGTCGGACCGGGAAAAGACCCGGCCGGGCTGGGACATGAGGGTTTTTAAGAGGTTGAGCTCGGTGGGGGTGAGCTGGAGGGCTGTTCCGCCGAGGGTAACGGTCCGCCGGGCCTCGTCTATGCATAAGGGGCCGAGGGTCTGGGGCGAGTCTTCGGGCCGGGGGGCGGCGCGGCGGAGGACGGCCTTGACCCGGGCCACCACCTCACGGGGGCTGAAGGGCTTGCAGATGTAGTCGTCGGCGCCGAGCTCCAGGCCGATGATCCGGTCGATCTCCTCCACCCGGGCGGTGACCATGATGATGGGGACCTCCGAGGTCTTCCGGATCTCCCGGCAGACATCGATCCCGTCGGCGCCGGGGAGCATCAGGTCGAGGAGGATCAGGGTCGCCGGGCGGGATTGGAAATGGGGGATCACCTGGTCTCCGGCCGACAGGCAGTCCACCGCGTATCCGGCCTGCTCGAGGTATTCCCGAAGGACCTGGGCGATCTTCGGCTCGTCTTCGACCACCAGGATTCGGTCCCCGGTCATGGGGTAGGCTCCTTCTGAGCCGGCGGGGCGGAAGCGGGCAGCTCGATCCGGATGCCGAGCCCACCCAGAGATGATGGGAACGCTTCCATCCGGCCGCCGTGGCCGGCGACGATTTGCCGGCAGATGCTCAGGCCCAGGCCGCTGCCGCCCAGCTCCCGGCTTCTGGATTTGTCCACCCGGTAGAGCCGGTCGAAGATTCGTTCGAGGTCCCCGGCCGGGACTCCCGGCGGCGAGTCCTGGAAGGTGAGGGTCAGGTGGTCCGCCGCCGGATCGGCCTGAATCCGGAGCGCTCCGGGCGGCTCGGTGTAGCGGAGGGTGTTTTCGAGGAGGTTGACGAAGAGCTGAGCCAGGCGGTTTTCGTCTCCGGAGAGGATGACGGGAGGGTTCGGGTCGATCTCGAGGCGGAGATCGATGGCGGCCTCGTCGAATCGGATTCGGAAGAGCTCGACGATGTCGGCGAGGATCTCGAGCGGCTGGACCGGATCGGCCCGGGTGTGGAGGTCCCGGGTGTCGGCCAGGGAGAGCTGGTGGAGGTCTTCGACCAGGCGGGAGAGGCGGAGGACCTCGGCGTGGAGGGAGTCAAGGGTCGTCCGGCTCATCTCCCGGATGCCGTCCTGCATGGCCTCGATTTCACCCCGGAGGACCGACAGCGGGGTTCTCAGCTCGTGGGAGATATCGGTGATCCACTGGGCACGCATCCGCTCGTATTTTTTCAGGGTGTTGGCCATCCGGTTGAAATCGGCGGCCAACTGGCCCAGCTCGTCATTCGTCCGGACATCTAAGGTCGTGTCGAATTGGAAGGCTGCCAAGGCTTGGGTCCCTTCGGTCAATTGCCGGACCGGGTCCAGCAGGTGTTTGGACAGGAGAAACGAGATCACCAGGGCGAGGGCGAGGATGGCGACGGCGATCAGGTAAACGGCTCCCTGTTGTCCTTTAATATAGTGGATGTCGAGGGGATGGTAGAAGTGGTCGGGCATCCGGAGCCCCAGCCAGCCGACCGTCCGGCCATCGGCCCGGATCTCCCGGAGGGCATGGCCCCGGCTGGATTCCGCGTTGCCGGCGACCGGGTGGAGATCGGCGTCGAAGAGGCTGAGCCGGAAGCCGATCTGGAGCGCGTCGATGGGCGGCGGGCCGTGGGGCGGCGGGGTGCCTTCGGCCACGTCGATCCGGTGGTCCAGGGGGAGGGCGGCTCTGACCATCCGGTGCCAGGTCCGGGGACGGTCGTGGAAGCAGTCCCATCCCTGATGGGTCCGGTACTCCGTTTCCAGCGCCGCCGTCAGGTGGCTCAGCTTGCTCAGCTCGACCCGGGTGACGTATTTCGAGAAATTCCGATAGACGAAGACCTGGAGAGCGATGAGGAGCAGCACCACGATCATCAGCGCGGTCAGGAGAAACGATCCGAAGAATTTGTGAATCAGTTTGATCTTCAAGCCAATCCCTTCAGCCGAGCAGTTTAAGCCAATATACAGGATATCTCACGGATCTTTCAATCCCCGGATTCAATTTCCACAATTTCTCCACAATCCATCCACCTTGCCTCCACATTCGGTTGGTATGATCCCTTTCCAGGATCGAAAAACTCTAACCAGAAGAGGAGGCATCCATGAAAGCACGATCCATCGACCTCATCATCTCATTGACCGCCGTGCTGCTGATGGCCGGGGCCGGCTGGGCCCAGACCGATTCCCTCACCTACCCGGTGGTCGATACCGGGCTGACGGAGTGCTATTCCGACAGTGCCCCGATTACCTGTCCGGCATCGGGGGAAGCGTTTTACGGGCAGGACGCCCAGCATTCGGGAAATGCCTTTTCCTATCAGGATAACGGAGATGGGACGGTGACCGATCTGGTTACCGGGCTGATGTGGCAGCAGACGACCGATTCAGACGGCGACGGGGACATCGATGCCGACGACAAGATGACCCATTCCGGGGCTCAAGCCTATTGCGAGGGCCTGACGCTCGCCGGCTATACCGACTGGCGGTTGCCGGACATCAAGACCTTGTATTCGCTGATCGATTTCACGGGCTCCGATTGCAGCAGCTATACGGGCACGGATACATCGGTCTTGACGCCGTTTATCGACAACTCGGTATTCGATTATAACTGGGGTGATGCGGCGGCCGACGAGCGGCTGATCGACTCTCAGTACGCATCCGACACCCTTTACGTGGGCAACACGGCCAACGACGGCGGGAGCACCCTTTTCGGGGTCAATTTCGCCGACGGCCGGATCAAGGGGTACGGGCTGGCGGTTGGCGGAACCGACAAGACCTTTTACTGTATGTGCGTCCGGGATAACACCGACTACGGGCAAAATAGCTTAACGAGTAACGGAGACGGGACAATCACCGACGCGGCCACCGGGCTGATGTGGGCTCAGGATGACAGCGGCGAGGGGCTGAATTGGGAGGCGGCCCTGGCCTGGGTCCAAACCCGGAACGCCGAGGAATATCTCGGTTACGGCGACTGGCGGCTGCCCAACGCCAAGGAGCTCCAGTCCATCATCGATTACACCCGGTCCCCGGAGACCACGGGCTCGGCCGCCATCGACCCGTTGTTCAACGCCACGAGCATCACCAACGAGGGGGGCGTGACCGACTATCCATATTATTGGAGCGGCACGACCCATCTGCAGTTTACGGATGCCCAACATCCGAGTCTCGTTAAAAACGCGGCCTACATTTCATTCGGGCGGGCCCTGGGCTATCTCGACAACCAGTGGCGGGACGTTCACGGCGCGGGGGCTCAGCGGAGCGACCCGAAAAGCGGGGATCCGGCGCAATATCCCACGGGCCACGGTCCCCAGGGAGACGCCATCCGGATTTACAATTACGTCCGGCTGGTCCGGGATGCCGACCTTACCAGCGGGGGAACGGGATCGTTGACGGTGACGCTGTCGCCCCAGGAAGCGGTGGACGCGGGGGCCCGGTGGAGCATCGACAACGCGATCTGGCATGACAGCGGGGCCACTTTATCGGGGATCACGGCCGGGAGCGTGACCATCTATTTCAGCGACGTGACCGGTTTTACCACGCCGGACAACGGGACGGCAACGGTTGTCGCCGACGGGACGGCGACCGCTTCGGGGACCTACACGGCGGCCGGCCAGACCACCGGGCTCTTTATCAACGAGTCGGGCGCCTATTCCGGTTATACGCTCTTTGCGCCGATGCAGTCCAAGACAACCTACCTGATCGATCTGGACGGCACCATCGCTCACACCTGGGACAGCGCCTACCGTCCGGGGCTGAGTGCCTATCTGTTGGAAAACGGAAGTCTGCTCCGAACCGGAAACGCGGGGAATACGACCTTTTCGGCCGGTGGGGCCGGCGGGGTCGTGGAGATGCTCGATCCGGATTCGACCGTCACCTGGACCTACACCCTTTCGGATGCCACCGCCTGTCTCCACCATGATGTCGAGTACCTGCCCAACGGCAATGTCCTCATGATCGCCTGGGAGATGAAAACGGAAGCCGAGGCCATCGCGGCCGGGCGTGACCCGAGCCTTCTGGGCGACGGGGAGCTCTGGCCGGACAAGATCATCGAGGTGAACCCGGCTACCAATTCGATCGTCTGGGAATGGCGGGTCTGGGATCACCTGATCCAGGACTACGACGACACGAAGCCGGATTACGGGGTAATCGCCGACCATCCGGAGCGGATCGATCTCAACCACACGGGCAATCCTTCGGGCGGAGCGGACTGGACCCACTTCAACTCGGTTGAATACATTTCGGCGTTTGACCAGATTCTCGTCAGCGTTCACGAGTTTTCGGAAATCTGGGTCATCGACCATAGCACGACCATTGGAGAGGCGGCCTCCGGCTCGGGCGGCAACTCCGGCAAGGGGGGCGATCTTCTCTACCGCTGGGGCAATCCCCGAGCTTACGGCATGGGGACACCCCAGGATCAGAAGCTCTACGCCCAGCATGACGCCACCTGGATCGAAGACGGTTATCCCGGTGCGGGAAATATCCTGATCTTCAACAACGGCC
>CAZWGY010000061.1:0-9336 GCA_964633575.1 uncultured Desulfobacteraceae bacterium | reverse complement strand
CAGCATCGAAGAGATCACGCCGCCGGTGGATACTTCGGGGAGCTATACGTACACGTCCGGGTCCGGCTATGGGCCGGATGCGAGCACCTGGACCTACACCGCTCCGACGCCGACCGATTTCTATTCGGAAAATATCTCCGGGGCTAAGCGGCTGCCCAATGGGAACACCCTGATCTGCGAAGGGGCCACCGGGACCTTTTTCGAGGTCACATCGGAGGATGCCACGGTCTGGAAGTATGTCAATCCCGTCACGAACACCGGGGTTCTCGGGGAAACCGACCCCATCCCCACCAACAACCGGGGTGAGCAGGAGAACCAGGTCTTCAAGGTTAAGCGGTATGCGCCGACCTATTCCGGCCTGACGGGGATTTTCGGGACCACCTATTCCCTGAGCGACGCCATTGTGATCCTCAAAATCCTGGTGGGGATGTCGGTCTCGGAGGACTGGGTGGATGCCGTTGCCGACGGTCGGGCCACGATGGCCGACGTGATTACGATCATCCGGGAGATCGCCGGCGGGTAATCGAAGATAATCGCCGGGGCTCAGCCCGCCGCCAGGGTTTCGGCGATTTCGGCCACCGTATCCAGGGTCAGGTTTTCGACGAACTGAAACGGCACGCGGACGGCCGGCAGACCGAGCTGATCGGTCAGCCGGTCGATCCGGCGTTGCTGGATGGCCCGGCGCCGCATCTGGGTCCGGGCCGCGTCCAGGGCCGGGCGGAGCGCTTCGGGAACCCGATCCGCCCCGCCGCGGGTCAACTGGTCCACGGCTTGTTCATCCCGTCGGGAAAACCGGTCGGGATAGACGGCGTTGACCACTACCCGGTCGGGGGGCATGTTCAGCTCGGTTGCCGACCGCCGGGCCAGCTCGACCGTTTCGTTGACCGGAAGTTCCTCGGGGATGGTCACCGGGATGAGGGCGGTCCGGTCCGGGTCCTGGAGGAGGGCCTGGACTTCCCGGATCTGGTCCACCAGCGGGCCGCCCCGGAGCATTTCGACGAGGGCCTGGGGCTGGCGGAGGAGGCTCAGCCCGTGCCCGGTGGCCGGCCCGTCCACGATGATGAGGTCGTATTCGGCGGTTCCGTCCGGCCGAAGGTCCCGTTCCCACCGCCAGATCCGGCCGAGGGTCATCACCTCCCGGACCCCCGGGGTGGCATCGGCCAGATGATCGAAGAGCCGGGCGCCGGTGATCCGGCCGGCGACGAACCCGCCCCCCGTATGCCGGTGGACGTAGGCGGTCAGCTCCGCCTTGGGGTCGATCCGGGCTCCCCGGATGCCGGGGCTGATGGGCACGGGATGCTCCGATAGCGATCCGGCGCCGAAAAGCGGCCCGATGGCATCCCCGCCGCCGGCTTCGGCCAAAAGGACCTTCCGCCCCCGCCGGGCCGCGGCCAGCCCCAGAGCCGAGGCGACCGTGGTCTTCCCCACGCCCCCCTTGCCCACCACGATGATGACCCGCCGATCGAAAAGATCCATCCCGCCGACCTACTTGCCCATGTCCCGGATCACCTTGGCGATGAGAAGAGCCGTGGGGATCAGGTGGAAAAACAGGTCAAAGATGTCGATGGGCCGTTTGAGGGTTCCCTCCTTGAGCATGATCAGCTTTTCCACCACGTGGGGCATGGGCTTGATGGGTGCCGCGAGCATGAAGACCGCGAGCAGGATCAGGATGGGGTAGGGGATCGAATCGAGAAAGTCGAGCATGGCGTCATTCCGGAATGGGGTTGGCAATAGCCGACGGCTGAGCTGAAAACGACCCGCCGGCGGTTTTCTGAAAACGCAGGACATGGGTGATGCACCGGGGGACCTCGTCGGGATGATGGGTGACGAAGATCAGGTCCGTTTCCGATCCCCGGCCGATCTCGTCGGCCAGCTCGATGACCCGGGCCCGGCCGGCGGGGTCGAGCCCGCCGCAGGGCTCGTCCAGAATCAACAGAGCGGGGCGCTTGACCATGGCTCGGGCGATGAGGACCCGGCGCTGCTCCCCCTGGCTGAGGTGGCCAAAGGGCCGGTCGGCCGACTTGGCCATCCCGAGGGTCGCCAGCCACCGGCGGGCCGTCTCCGTTTCCTGGGGGGTTGCCCGTCGATAAAGACCCACCGAGTCGTAAAACCCGGAGATCACCGTATCGAGGGCGCTGGTCCGCTCGAGATAACCGGTCTGGACCTCGGCCGATACCAGTCCGATCCGCTCTTTGATCTCCCAGACCGTTTCCCCGGTGCCCCGGCGCCGCCCGAAAAGGTGGATCTCGTTGGCATAAGCCTGGGGGTGGTCCCCGGCGATCAGGCGGAGAAGGGTGGACTTCCCGGCGCCGTTGGGGCCGACCACGAGCCAGCGTTCCCCCGGTTGCATCCGCCAGTTGAGCCCGGAAAAGATCGGTTTCCCGCCGGCGGAGACGGAGCCGTTGCGGATTTCCACGAGGGGTGTTCCGTTGAGGGTCCGTTCCGGCGGCCGGACGGCGGGAACCGGTCGGGGCGGCCTGGGGGGACGGAGATGGGAGAGGTCCGCGTCCGCCCGCCGGGTCCGGGACACCACCCGACAGTCGGCCAGCTCGATGATGTGAGTGATCCCGTCGGGGATTTCGGATGCCCGGTGGGTGACCAGGATCAGGGGCATGGGCCGCCGGGTGAGCTCGCCCACGGCGGCGGCCAGGGACCGTCGGGAATCGGCGTCGAGTCCCTCGAAGGGTTCGTCCAGGATGAGCGGTCCGGCGGTTCGAAGGATGGTCCGGGCGATCAGAACCTTCCGGAATTCGCCGGTGGACAGGCAGGCGATGCCCCGGTCCAGGATGCCGTCGATCCCCAGGCGGGAGAGGATCGCTTCAGCGGAGCTTGTCGGGCGGACGCCTTCGGGAAAGATCACCGACCGGGCCGGGGTGACGGCGTCGAGGTCCCCGCTGAAGTGCCGGGCCGCGTCCCGCCGCCGTTCCCGGTCCATGATCCGGCGTCCCCGTTCGAAGGAGACGAGGCCGACGGCCGTCGCCCGGCCGTGGGGGCCGTGTCTCCGAACCTGACCCCGGACGGCCGGGACCTCGCCGGTCAGAGCCCGGACCAGGGTCGATTTCCCGGCCCCGTTGGGCCCGATCACCGCCCAATGCTCCCCCGTCCGGATTTCCCAGGACGTACCAGGCAAGAGGAGCCGGTCCCGTAAGCGGAGGGTCACCGCATCCAGCGTGATCAGGGGTTGAGGGTCGTTTGTCGGGGGCATCGGTCGTCTATCTTTTAAATGGTTTCCAGCATCATCACGAGATCCGGATTGTTTCAGAAACCCGTTGCGCCGTCAAGGCGAACGGCGGACGCTCCGTGATGATCCGCCGGTCGGCTCGGTGGCCCGTTCTCCCCGTGGTTTGACCTGGGGCCGCTTTTGGTGTACACAATCCAGAACCGCGTCTGGTGTCGAATTCACTTTCCAATGCCTGGGAGATCCATGAGCGCGTTTCACCTGATCAAACCCTATTTCGTCGAAAACCGGCTCCGGATAGCCGTCGGGCTGGTTTGCCTGATGACCGTGGACGTCTTTCAGCTCATCATCCCCCGGGTGATCAAGTGGGCCGTGGACGACCTCACCGCCTTTGAGATCGAGTGGGGCGGGCTGCTGGGGTATGCCGGCTGGATCGTGGGGCTGGCGGCGGCCATCGCCGTGGGCCGGTATTTCTGGCGGTGGTGCCTGATCGGGCTCTCCCGCCGGGTGGAGGAGGGCATCCGGAACCAACTGTTCTGGCACCTTCAGACCCTCTCGCCGGGGTATTTCGACCGAACCCGAACCGGCGACCTCATGGCTCATGCAACCAACGATATCAACCACATCCGGATGGCCACCGGCATGGGATTGGTGGCGCTCACCGATGCGGTCTTTCTGGGGACCGCCGCCATCTGCTTCATGGTTTACATCGACCTCCGGCTGACGGCCTTCGTGCTCATCCCCATGCCGATGATCGTCATCGGCACCCGGATTATCAGCCGGCGGATGCACCGGCGGTACAGCCGGGTTCAGGCGAGCTTTTCGGAGATGACCGAGGTGGTCCGGGAGCGGTTCGCCGGCATCCGGATCATCAAAGCCTATAACCGTGAGGCGGCGAGCCTGTCGGCCCTGGCCGATGCCTCCGAGGACTACATCCGGAAGAACATCAGCCTGGTCCGCTATACCGGAGCTCTCTTTCCGATGATGGTTTTTTTCTCCAACCTGAGCCTGACCATCGTCATCTACCTGGGCGGCCGCCAGACCATCACCGGGGTGATCACGCCGGGCGACTTTGTCGCGTTCATCAACTATCTGGCTCTCCTCACCTGGCCCATGATGGCCCTGGGCTGGCTGACCAATCTTGTTCAGCGGGGCAAGGCATCCCTCGATCGAATCCATCGGATTCTGTTGACCGAGCCCGAGGTGGCCGATGCCCCGGACGCCCGGCCGGTTCCCCGGCTTCGGGGGGAGATCGAGATGGTCGGGGTCCGGTTTGCCTTTCCCACCGGGGAGGATGAGGCGCCGGTGATCGAGAATCTCGACCTTTCGATTGCTCCGGGCCAGACCCTGGGGATCGTCGGCCCGCCGGGCAGCGGCAAGAGCGCTCTGCTGGGCCTGATCCCGCGGCTTTATGATGTCAGCGGGGGCGTGCTCCGGATGGATGGGGTCGATGTCCGCCAGCTCCGGCTGGCCGACCTCCGGGCCGGGATCGCCCTGGTGCCCCAGGAACCCTTTCTGTTTGCCGGGACAATCCGGGAGAACATCGCCTTCGGGGACCCGTCGGTGGATGAGCCGACCCTGGTCCGGGCCGCCGAGCGGGCGGCGCTCATGGAGACCATCCGCCAGTTTCCCGCCGGGTTCGACACCCTGGTGGGGGAAAAGGGGATATCCCTGTCCGGCGGCCAGAAGCAGCGGATCGGCCTGGCTCGGGCGTTGCTTCGGGATGCTCCGGTACTTTTGCTCGATGATCCGGTCAGCCAGGTGGACGCGGGCACGGCCCATCACATCATCACGACGATCCGGGAGACGGCCCGGGACCGGACGGTTCTCATTGCCTCCCACCGGTTGTCCGCCATCCGGTTTGCCGACCGGATCATCGGACTCCGGGCGGGGCGGATCACCGAATCGGGAACCCATGACGAGCTGATGGCGGCGGACGGATATTATGCCCGGACCTATCGGCTCCAGGAGATGGAGGCGGCGCTCCATGCATGATTTCGGGTATTTCGAGGAAGAACAGCTCGGCAAGCCCTACGATCTCCGCCTCATGGGCCGGCTGTTGCCCTATGCCCGGCCCTACTGGGGCCTGTTTCTCATCTCGGTGATCCTGATTTTTCTGGTTACCGGGGTCGAGCTGGCGGTTCCTTACGTGACCAAGCTCGCCATCGACCGGCACATCGTGCCCGAGTCGGTTGAAGGGGAAAAAGGCGCCGGCCGGACCCGGTCCCTGACCGTGGACCCGTCCGACCCGGACGTCCGGGCCGTGGTGGAAAAATACCCTGACCTGTTCGAAGCGACGGCGGACGGGAAGCGCCGGATCGCCTACCCGGACCTCTCGTGGGTCGGCCAGGGAGACCGGGCGAAGCTCCGCCGGGATGATCTTTCCGGAGTGGCCCGGCTGGCCCTGTTGTTCGTGGTTCTGATCGTGATGGAACTCGGCCTCAATTTCTCCCGGATGATGCTCATGGAGGTGATGGGGCAGCGGATCATGCGCGACCTCCGGCTCCACCTCTTCGCTCATATCCAGAACCTTTCCATGGCCTTTTTCACCCGGAACTCGGTGGGCCGGCTGGTGACCCGGGTCACCAATGACATCCAGAACATGTACGAGCTGTTTGTCTCGGTGATCGCCTTTCTGTTAAAGGATCTGGCGCTTCTGGCCGGGATCGCCGTGGTCCTTCTGAGTATCCAATGGCGTCTGGCCCTGGTCTCCTTCGCGGTTTTGCCGTTCGTGCTTTACGCATCCTTTGTATTTGCCCGTCAGGCGAGAGGGGCGTTCCGGGAGCTGAGGATCAAGGTGGCCGAGATCAACAGCCGGTTTTCCGAGACCATCGGGGGGATTCGCGTCCTTCAGACCTTCCGGCAGGAACAGCGCAACCATGAACGGTTCGAGCGGCTTAACCACGAAAACTACCTGGCCGGTATGCGCCAGATCCGGGTTTTTTCCGTCTTCATGCCGCTCATCGAGTTGCTCGGGTCGGTGGCCATCGCGGTGGTGATTTTTTATGGCGGGACCTCGGTCCTCCGGGACCGGATTACCCTGGGCGAACTGGTGGCCTTTATCTCCTACATGAAGATGTTTTTCCGGCCCATCCGGGACATCGCCGAAAAGTATAACATCATGCAGAATGCCATGGCGTCGGCCGAGCGGATTTTTCTGATCTTCGACAGCCGGGACCGGATTTCCGATCCGCCGGCGGATCGGGCCAGGACCGATGTGCCGGGAAAGCGGATCACGTCGGTTGACGTCGAAGGGGTCTCTTTTGAATACCTGAAGGGCGAGCCGGTTTTAGAGGAGATCACCTTTTCCATGGCGGCCGGGGAGACAGTGGCCCTGGTCGGGCCAACCGGCTCGGGGAAGACCTCCCTGATCAACCTCCTCATGCGATTTTATGATCCCCGGGAAGGACGGGTCCGGATCAACGGGATTGACATCCGGGATGTCCCGGCGGCCGAGCTCCGGGGGCGGATAGCCCTGGTAACCCAGGACCCGTATCTCTTTTCGGGGACGGTTCGGGAGAACGTCCTTCAGGGGGTGTCCATGGACGAGGATGCTCTGCAAGAGATTCTGGAAGCCGCCAATTGCGGGCATCTCTTGGACCGGTTGCCCCGGGGAGTTGATACTTCGCTGTCCGAGGGCGGGGCGTCGATCTCCAGCGGGGAACGTCAGCTCCTGTCCATTGCCCGGGCCTTTGCCCGGGACCCGGAGCTGATCATCCTGGACGAGGCCACTTCGTATATCGATTCGGATACGGAGGCCCGGATTCAGGAAGCCCTCGCCCGGCTGATGCGGGGCCGGACGACGATCATCGTGGCCCACCGGCTGAGCACCGCTCGGGGAGCGGACCGGATCATCGTCCTCTACCGGGGCCGGATCAGGGAATCAGGGTCCCATAATGAGCTCATGGATCGAGGCGGTTTCTACCATCGATTGCATCAGCTTCAAAACGGAGATTTTTCTTCGGGGATATCTCTTGATCATCCGAAAAGATCATGATAAAGAGATTGCTTTAAAAGACGGCGGCCCGTTCAGCGATGGGCGGGCGGAGATATGGTCTCAGACAACATGATGAACCCAACAGAACAAAGGAGAGATGAATCGATGGCTTACGATGCAACTAAAATGGCGGACTGGCAGATTTCCGAGGCGGCTGAACCCAACATGCCGACCCCCGAACAGTGGGTGGAAAAGCTGGGATTGGACAAAGACGAGATGCTGCCCATGGGACGTCTGGGCAAGATTGATTTTCTCAAGATCATGAATCGGCTCCAGAACGAGCCCGACGGGAAGTACATCGAGGTGACCGCCATCACTCCCACGCCTCTGGGTGAGGGCAAAAGCACCACTTCCTGTGGTCTGATGGAAGGTCTGGGCATGCGCGGGGTCAACGTCGGCGGCGCCCTCCGGCAGCCCTCGGGCGGGCCGACCATGAACGTGAAAGGCACGGCGGCCGGCGGCGGAAACTCGCTGCTCATCCCCATGACCGAGTTTTCACTGGGTCTCACCGGGGACATCAACGACATCATGAACGCCCACAACCTGGCCATGGTGGCGCTGACCTCCCGGATGCAGCATGAGCGGAACTACAACGACGAGCAGCTCCAGCGGCTCACCAAGATGGCCCGTCTCGACATCGATCCGACCCGGGTGGAGATGGGCTGGATCATCGACTACTGTGCTCAGGCCTTGCGGAACATCGTCATCGGCCTTGGCGGCCGCTTTGACGGCTTTACCATGCAGTCGAAGTTCGGGATCGCCGTCTCATCCGAGTGTATGGCGATTCTCTCCATCGTCCGGAACCTGGCCGATCTCAAGGAGAAGCTCAACAACATCACCGTGGCCTTCGACAAGAGCGGCAAGCCGGTGACCACCGGAGACCTCGAGGTGGGCAATGCCATGACGGCGTGGATGCGCAACACCATCAATCCCACCCTGATGTGTACCGCCGAGTATCAGCCCTGCATGGTCCATGCCGGGCCGTTTGCCAACATCGCCGTTGGACAGTCCTCGATCATCGCCGACCGGATCGGCCTGAAGCTGTTCGACTACCACGTCACCGAGTCCGGATTCGCGGCCGACATCGGCTTCGAGAAGTTCTGGAACGTCAAGTGCCGGTACAGCGGCCTGAAGCCCCATGTCTCCGTCCTGACCACCACCATCCGCGCTCTGAAGATGCACGGCGGCGGACCCAAGGTCACGCCGGGGATCGCCATGCCGGATGAGTACAAGACCGAAAACCTCGGCCTGGTGGAAAAGGGCATCGAGAACATGGTCCACATGATCAACGTGATCCGGAAATCCGGCATCAACCCGGTGGTCTGCATCAACCGCTTCTACACCGACACCGACGAGGAGTGCAACATCGTCCGGAAAGCGGCCGAGGCCGCCGGTGCCCGCTGCGCCGAGTCCAAGCACTGGGAGAAGGGCGGCGAAGGGGCCCTCGAGTTCGCCGACGCCGTGATCGACGCCTGTAACGACGAAAGCGAATTCAAGTTCCTCTATCCCACTGAGATGAAGCTCCGGGATCGGGTCGATCAGATTGCCCGTGAGGTTTACGGAGCCGATGGTGTTGATTGGCAGCCGGAGGCCGAGACCAAGGCCAAGATGCTGGAAGCCGACAGCAGGTATGACGACTACACCACCATGATGGTCAAGACCCACCTCAGCCTCACCCACGATCCGACACTGAAGGGTGTGCCCAAGGGCTGGCGGCTCCCCATCCGCGACATCCTCATTTATTCCGGTGCCAAGTTCCTCTGCCCCTGCGCGGGAACCATTTCGCTGATGCCCGGCACCGGCTCGAACCCGGCCTTCCGTCGGGTGGACGTCGATACCGAGAGCGGGAAGGTCACCGGTCTGTTCTAACGATCCATCACGCCATGGCGGGCCGTCCCCACCGGCGGGCGGCTCGCTTTTGCACGATCATCTAAGGGGTTCGGAACCATGTTCCGAGCCCCTTTTTTATGGGGTAAACCCACATGATCGGGAGCACCGCGATCACCCCTGGGCATGAAAACGGTTTTTTAACCACTCAGAGCCGCGACCGTTCAGAGCCGCGACCGTCAGGGAGCGGATTTTCGACGTTCGATCGGCTCGCCGAGTCGCTCCCTCACGGTCGCGGCTCTGCATTGTTGGAGCACGGGCGCATGTATTTTCA
>CAZWGY010000060.1:0-14880 GCA_964633575.1 uncultured Desulfobacteraceae bacterium | reverse complement strand
CTTAACGACGCGAAAATGGTAACTCATTATGGCTTGACACCTTATGGACAATTCCCTATGCTTTTGAGCTTGTTTGATGGATGATGGATAGTTGCCCATGGGCGATGCCGGGTGATGCCGGCGTCATGATACAGCGGAACAGCATGATTTCAGGTGAGGATGGACAAGACCGGACTACTCGACAAACGCAGGCAGAAGCTGATCGATCTGAAGAACGGGGGCATCGCCCTTTTTCCCAACGATTTCAAGGTAACCCATACCGTGGGCGAGATCCGGGCGGCCATCGAGGCCGATCCCGAATCAGCGGCCGAGGCGCCGACGTCCTTTGCCGTCGCCGGCCGGATGATGGCCGTCAACCGGTTCGGGAAGAGCGCCTTTATCCGGTTCCGGGACGGGACCGGCCAGCTCCAGGCCTATGTCCGGAAGGACAAGGTGGGAGACGCGGCCTATGATCTCTTCCGCCAGCTTGACGTGGGCGATCTGGTGGGGCTGACCGGCGGGGTTTTTCAGACCAAAACCGGGGAATGGACGCTCCTGGCCGAGTCGATCCGGCTCCTGGCCAAGGCCACCCGTCCCCTGCCGGAGAAGTTTCACGGGTTGAAGGACCCGGAAAAGCGTTACCGCCGGCGGTATCTCGACTTGATCATGAACCCCGATGTCCGGGAGCTCTTTGTCCGCCGGAGCCGGATCATCCAGAAGGTCCGGGAGTTTCTCCTCGGCCGGGATTTCCTGGAGGTCGAGACCCCGATGATGCAGCCGGTGGCCGGAGGGGCTGAAGCCACCCCGTTTGTCACTCACCACAACGCCCTGGGGATGGACCTTTACCTCCGGATCGCCCCGGAGCTCTACCTCAAGCGGCTGGTGGTGGGCGGGTTCGACCGGGTTTTCGAGATCAACCGGAACTTCCGGAACGAGGGCGTTTCGACTCAGCACAACCCCGAATTCACCATGCTGGAGCTTTACCAGGCCTATGCCACCTACGAGGACCTGATGGCCCTTACCGAAGCGTTGTTCGCTCAGGTGGCCCGGGATGTCCTGGGGACGACGACGGTCACTTACGGAGAACATGAAATCGACCTGGCCGGCCCGTGGCGGCGGATGTCCATGTACGAGGCTCTCGAAACCCTGGGCGGGCTTGATACAAACCGGCTCGGCGACCGGGAGCGGCTCATCGCCTTTGCCGCCGACAACGGAATCACGTTGACCAAGACCCGAAAGCGGGGGAAGATCATCACCAAGCTGTTCGACGCCCTGGTGGAGCCGAAGCTGATCCAGCCGACCTTTATCACCGGTTATCCCGTGGAGGTTTCGCCCTTGTCCCGGCGGAGCGAGGCCGACCCGACGCTCACCGACCGGTTCGAGCTCTTCGTCGGCGGCCGGGAGATCGCCAACGGCTTTTCGGAGCTCAACGACCCCGAGGACCAGCGGGGCCGGTTCATGGATCAGGTCGCCGAGCGGGAGGCCGGGGATGCCGAGGCCCACGTCATGGACGAGGACTATGTGGAGGCGCTCGAGTACGGCCTGCCGCCCACCGCCGGCGAGGGAATCGGGATCGACCGGATGGTGATGCTCCTCACCGATGCCCCTTCCATCCGGGAGGTGATCCTGTTTCCTCACATGAAGCGGGTCGAGACGGATCGGGGGTAGCGGGCGCATCGCCCGAGCCATGTCATTCGAGTTTTTCATCAGCCGCCGCTACCTGCGGACCAAGCAGAAGCAGACCTTTATCTCGCTGATTACGGTGTTGTCGGTGGCCGGGGTGACGGTGGGGGTAATGGCGCTCATCGTGGTCATCGCCGTGATGGCCGGGTTCGAGTCCGACCTCAAGAACCGGATTCTGGGGGTCGAGTCCCACGTGATTCTCCTCCACCATGGCGGGCCGTTCACCGATCATGAAAAGGTGATCGAGACGGTCCGGTCGGTGGACGGGGTGGTGGCGGCCACGCCCTTTGTCTATTCTCAGATCATGCTCCGGTCGGCCGGCGGGCTCTCCGGGGCGGTCCTCCGGGGGATTGATCCGGAGTCGGCCGGGGATGTGATCCTCAAGTTCGACCCGGCGGCGCTCCGCCGGCTGGAGGACATGGCCGCTGATCCCGAGCCGGGGACGGCGGGGGTCGTTCTGGGCAAGGAGCTGGCCCTGAGCCTCGGGGTTGGCGAGGGGGATTCGGTTTACGTCATCTCCCCCCGGGGGATGATTTCGCCCATGGGGCATCTGCCGGCCATGCGGCCCTTCCGGATGGTCGGCCGGTTCGAGTCCGGGATGTACGAGTACGACGGTACCCTGGCTTATGTCCACATCGCCGATGCCCAGCGGCTTCTCCGGATGGAATCGGCGGTCACCGGGATCGAGGTCCGGGTGGATGATGTTTACAAGGCCGACGCGGTGGGGGACCGGATCGAGGAGGCCCTGGGCTTTCCTTATTGGACGAAGGACTGGATGCAGATGAACCACAATCTCTTTTCGGCGTTGAAGCTCGAAAAGGTGGTGATGTTTATCATCCTGGCGCTTATCGTCCTGGTGGCCGCGTTCAACATCGCCTCATCCCTGATCATGATGGTGATGGAAAAGACCCGGGACATCGCCATTTTAAAGGCCATGGGGGCCACCGACCGGTCCATCCGGCGGATTTTCGTGTTCAAGGGGATGGCCATCGGCACCGTGGGGACCTCCCTGGGGGTGGCCCTCGGAGTGTTGCTCTGCTCGCTGCTGAAAACCTATCAATTCATTGAGCTGCCGTCGGATGTGTACTATATCACCAAGCTGCCGGTCCAGTTGGCGCTTCTGGACGTGGGGATTATCGCGGGGGCGGCCCTGATGATCTGTTTTCTGGCGACCCTGTATCCGGCCCGCCAGGCATCCCGGCTCGACCCGGTGGAGGCGTTCCGGTATGGCTGATCCCGCCGGCGATGGACCGCTTATCTCGGTCCGGGGGCTTCACAAGAGCTATCCCGACCGGGTGGACACCGGGGCCAGGCTCCGGATTCTCCAGGCGGTGGACCTCGAACTCCGGGCCGGGGAGTCGGCCGCGGTGGTGGGGGCGTCGGGGATCGGCAAATCAACGCTTCTGCATCTCCTGGGGGCTCTGGACCGGCCGGATTCAGGGGAGGTGCGGTACCGGGGAGCCAATGTCTTCGCTTATGACAACGATCGGCTGGCCCGGTTCCGAAACGAGACGGTCGGGTTCGTCTTTCAGTTTCACCATCTGCTCCCGGAATTTACCGCCCTCGAGAACACGATGATGCCCGGTCTGATCCGGGGGGATACGGTCCCGGCGGCCCGGGAGGCCGCCGGGACATTGTTGTCCCGGGTGGGGATGGGGCATCGGCTGGACCACCGGGTCACTGAACTGTCCGGCGGTGAGCAGCAGCGGGTGGCTCTGGCTCGGGCTCTGGTCCTCAAGCCGGCCGTCCTGTTGGCCGACGAGCCCACCGGGAATCTCGACCGGCAAAACAGTAATCAGGTCCACGAGCTGATCTGGGAGCTCAACCGGGAGCTGGGGATGACCCTGGTGGTGGTCACTCACAACACGGAGCTGGCCGCCTACATGGGCCGACGCCTGACCCTGGAAAACGGGCGGGTAGTGGAGGTGAATTCGCCATGAAAGGAAGAATCATGGGCAGACGGATAGGGCCGGTCATGATGCTGGCGTGGGGCTTGGTGGCGGGGATCGTGGCAACGGCCGGGGCCCAGGAGACGGTCCGGGTGACGGTGCTTCCTTTTGCGGTCCACGCGCCTTCGGACTTCGCCTACCTCCGGGACCGGATTCCGGAGGTGATCACCGGTCATCTGACCGCTGACGGAGCCGAGGTGGTGCCTCCCGAGATGGGCCGACGGGTCCCGCCGGCGAACATGGAGACGGTCCGTCGAATCGGCCGCCAGACCGGGGTCGATTACATCATCTGGGGGAGTTTTACCCGGATCGGCGATCAGTTCAGCCTGGACGGCCGGATGATCGACATCTACGGCCGGACCCCGTTGAGCACTTTTTTCGTGGAGGGCCAGCGGATCGAGGCGCTGCCGTCGGTGGTCCGGGATCTCACCCGGGAGTTCGGCACCAAGCTCTTCAAGCGGGAGCGGGTGGCTCGGGTGGAGGTCCGGGGCAACCGCCGGATCGAAGCCGACGCCATCAAGCGGGTAATCGAGACCGCGCCCGGAGACGTCTATCTCGCCCGGAGCCTCTCCAAGGACCTCCGGGCGGTCTATGCCATGGGCTATTTCGACGACATCCGGATCGAATCGGCCGACGGCGTCGGGGGCAAGATCATCACCTTCCACGTCAAGGAGAAGCCGACCATCCGGATGATCCGGTTTGTCGGCAACCGGGTTTACGACGACACCGAGCTCACCGAGACCCTGAGCATCTCCACCGGCTCGATTTTAAACGTCCACGTGATCCAGAGCAACCTGAAGCGGATCGAGTCGTTGTATAAGGATAAGAACTACCACAACGTCTCGGTGGACTATACTCTGTCCGAGCTCGATAACAACCAGGCCGACCTGACGTTCACCATCGACGAGGGGGAAAAGATCCGAATCCGGTCCATCTCCTTTGTGGGCAATTCGGCCTACCCGGACAAGCGCCTCCAAAAAATCATGAAGACTTCGGAAAAGGGATTCTGGTCCTGGATCACCTCATCGGGGGATCTCGACCGTGAGGTTCTGGAACGGGACGTGGCCCTGATCACCGAGTTCTACCACAATCACGGTCACATCGATGCACGGGTAAGCGACCCCCGGATCGCCTACACCGGGAGCTGGATCGACATCACCATTAAAATCGACGAGGGCCGGGCTTATGACGTGGGCCGGGTGGCCCTGAGCGGGGATTTGATCGAGCCCGAGGCGGCCCTGATGGACCGGATCAAGATCGACGAGGAGACCCGGTACAGCCGGAAGGTAATCCGGAACGACGTCCTGACCCTCACCGACATCTACGGCGATGACGGGTTTGCCAACGCCGAGATCATTCCCCGGGCGGACCGGAACCCGGACAAGGGGACCGTCGATATCACCTACGTCATCAACAAGGGCAAGCCGGTATTTTTCGAAAAGATCGTCATTACCGGAAACACCAAGACCCGGGACAAGGTGATCCGCCGGCAGCTCAAGGTTTACGAAAAGGACCGGTACAGCGGCGGCCGGCTCAAGCGATCGGTCCGGAACCTCCATCGGCTAGACTATTTCGAGGACATCCGGGTCAACACGCTGCCGGGGAGCGCCGAGGACATGAAAGTCCTGCGGATCGACGTCACCGAAAAGCCCACCGGGACCTTCTCCTTCGGGGGCGGTTACAGCAGCGTGGAAAACCTCTTTGCCATGGCCTCCGTCTCCCAGCGGAACCTTTTCGGCCGGGGGCAGACGCTCCAGGTCAAAGCGGAGCTCGGCAGCACCACCAGCCGATATACCCTCAGCTTTACCGAGCCCTGGCTTTTCGACATCCCCCTGTCGGCCGGATTCGACCTCTACAACTGGGAACGGGACTACGACACTTATGACAAGGACAGCGAGGGCGGCGCGATCCGCTTCGGCTATCCGGTCTTCGACTTCACCCGAATCTACCTCAGATACAGCTACGATATCGGCGACATCACCAACATCTCCGATGACGCCTCGGACCTGGTTCGGGACATGGAAGGGACCAACGTCACCAGCAGCGTGGCCACCACGCTCCGGTACGACTCCCGGGACCGGGTCTTCAACCCCACCGAAGGAGCGGACCACAGCATCAGCGTGGAATATGCCGGTCTCGGCGGGGACATCGCCTTTACCAAGTACATCGGCGAGCTCGGACAGTACATCCCGCTGTTCTGGGGGACGGTGGGCTTTCTCCATGGAAAAAGCGGGTTCGTGGACGAGAGCTCCGGCGGAAAGCTTCCCGATTACGAGCGGTTCTACCTCGGCGGGATGAATTCCATGCGGGGGTTTGACTGGCGGGACATCAGCGCATACGATGAAGAGAACAAGAAGATCGGCGGCGACAAGTTCGTCCAATTCAACGTCGAGTATCTGATCCCGCTGATCAAGGAGGCCGGGGTGGTCGGGGTCCTTTTCTTTGACACCGGCAACGTTTTCAATACCGGCGAGAACATCGATTTCAACAACCTCCGGGAGAGCGCCGGCTACGGCTTCCGCTGGTACTCCCCCATGGGGCCCATCCGGATCGAAAACGGTTACATCCTGGACCCCGAGGATGACGAGAGCACCTCGGGGCGGTGGGAGTTTACCATGGGCGGCGCGTTCTGATCCAATCGCCCGGGCGCCGGAACCGCCTGAAAAACGTTCACCCTGAATAACAACTCGATATTCAATTGATTTCCAAACAGCTCAACCAAGGAGTATTCGTGATGCGACATCCTATCATGGCCGCGATAGCGGCCCTGGTGATCCTCTCCACGGCGGCCGTCGGCTATTCCGCTGATCCCGCCAAAATCGGCGTCATCGATTTTCAGCGAGTCCTCAAGGAATCGGCCGCCGGCAAGGCTGCTCAGGAGGAGATCACCCGGAAAGGCAAGGAGATGGAGGCCAGTCTCCAGGAGAAAAAAGATGAGATCGACGACCTCAAAAGCCGCATGGAGCGCGAGTCCCTGGTGATGAACCGGGACCAGCGGGAGGAAAAGGAGCGGGAAATCCGGATCAAGATCAACGACGCCAAATCCCTCCAGAAGAAGTACATGGAGGACTTCAAAGGCTACGAGGCCCGGCTGATCCAGAAAATCCAGCAGGAGTTCTTTGAACTGGTGGAGGAGATCGGAAAGCAGGAAGGTTACACCCTGATCCTCGAAAGGGTGGGGGTGCTCTATGCGGCGGACGCGGTGGACATCACCGACGAGCTGATCCGGCAGTATGACGCCCGTCGGAGGCAATAACCAGTGGCCGCCCTGCCTGACGGACCGCCCATCCCCCTGGGGCGGGCCGCGGAGATCGCCGGCGGGACCCTGACGGGAGACCCGGGCCTGCTCATCCGGGGGGCCGCTCCCTTCGAGCGGGCCGAACCGGACCAGATCACCTTCGCGGCTCAGCCCAAGCTGATCAAGCGCCTGGCCGAAACCCGGGCCGGAGCGGTCATCGTGCCTCCAAAAGTTGAGGGGGCCGACCGGCCCGTGATCCACTCGGACAACCCCCAGGTGGGCTTTGTCCGGCTGCTTCGCTATTTTCACCCGCCGGTCCGTCCCGGCTATCTCGACGGGATCAGCCCTCTGGCGGTGATCGGCTGGGGGTTTGCGGCGGGCCGGGATTCGGCCATCGGGCCCTACGCGGTGATCGGCGAAAACGTGACCTTCGGGGATCGGGTCCGGATTCACCCTCACGTGGTGATCGGCGACGGGGTTCGGATCGGCGACGATGCCGAAGTCTTCCCCCACGTCTATCTCGGACCCGGAACCCGGATGGGCCGGCGGGTGACGGTCCAGGCGGGGTCGGTGATCGGTTCCGACGGCTACGGGTACGCGCCGGACGGGCGGCGTTATCAGAAGATTCCTCACACCGGGATCGTCCGGATCGACGACGACGTCGAGATCGGGGCCGGGAACACCATTGACCGGGCCACCTACGGCGAAACCCGGATCGGCCGGGGGGTGAAAACGGACAACCTGGTCCACGTAGCGCATAACGTCACGGTCGGGGAAGACACTCTCCTGGTGGCCCAGGTGGGGATCGCCGGGAGCGCCCGGATCGGTGACCACGCGGTCCTGGCCGGCCAGGTGGGGATTGCCGGCCACCTGACCATCGGCAATGACGTGACCGTCGGTCCCCAGTCCGGTGTCGGCGGGGACATTCCCGACGGGGAGACGGTCACCGGATCGCCTCAGATGCCCCACCGCCTCTGGCTCCGGGTCCAGCGGATCATCCCCCGGCTGCCGGATATCAAAAAGCGTCTGGAAGCACTGGAAAAACAATTGACCGGGAGCAAGCCATGACCGAGTGTTCCGTCGCGCCGGCCACCGCCTACGAGATCGGCCAGATTCTGGCCTATCTCCCCCACCGGTATCCCTTTATTCTCATCGACCGGATTCTATCCCTGGAACCGGGGGTCCGGATCGAGGCTCTCAAGAACGTCACCATCAACGAGCCGTTTTTCCAGGGCCACTTTCCGGATCTGCCCATCATGCCGGGAGTTCTCATCGTCGAGGCCCTGGGCCAGGCCGGCGGGGTTCTGGTCATCGACGGCCAGCCGCCGGAGCGCCGGGGGCAGCCGGTCTATTTCATGTCCATGGATAAGGTCCGGTTCCGAAAGCCGGTGGTGCCGGGGGATCAGCTCATCCTCTCCCTGGAGATCGTCAAGACCCGGGCCCGGGCGGTCAAGATGGCCGGAGTCGCCTCGGTATGCGGCAGCCGGGTGGCCGAGGCCGAATTCATGGCCACCTTTGGAGAGAGCCCATGATCCATGCCACGGCCATCATCGAGCCGGGCGCCGAGCTGGACGAAAACGTCTCGGTGGGCCCTTATGCCGTAATCCGGAAGGACACCTTTGTGGGGGCCAACACGGTTATCGGTCCCCATGTGGTGATCGAGCCTTACGTGACCATCGGCTCGGACTGCCAGGTCTTTCAGTCCGCGTCGGTGGGCGGGGTCCCCCAGGCCCTCAAGTTCGGCGGCGAGCGGACCTTTGTCAAAATCGGCCGGGGGACCACCATCCGGGAGTTCGTCACCGTCCACCGGGGGACCGCCTTTGGCGGCGGGGTCACCGATGTGGGTGAGGAAAACTACCTCATGGCCTACACTCACGTGGCCCACGACTGCAAGACGGGCCGGAAGGTGATCCTGGCCAATAATGCCACCCTGGCCGGCCACATCACCATTGGCGATTACGTTACCGTGGGCGGGCTGGTGGCCATTCACCAGTTTGTCCGGATCGGGGATTACGCTTACGTGGGCGGAAAGTCGGCCCTGGTCAAGGACGTCCCCCCGTTTGTGATCGCCGCCGGGGACCGGGCCCGGCTCCACGGCCTCAACACGGTGGGCCTCAAGCGGATGGGGATGCCCGGCGGAACCTTGTCGGCCTTGAAAAAAACCTACCGGATCATCTTCCGGATCGGACTGACCTTAAACGAGGCCATCGAACGGGTCCGGGCCGAGGTGGAGCCGGTCCCCGAAGTCCGGCAGTTTATCGAGTTCCTTCAAAATTCCAACCGGGGGGTCACCCGGTGAGCTCGGACCGGCCGAAGCCCATCGGGCTGATCGCCGGGGGCGGCCAGTTTCCCCTTCTTTTTTCCCGGGCCGCCCGGTCCCGGGGGTATTCCGTCCGGGCGGCCGCCTATGTCAACGAGGCCGACCCGGCCCTGGCCGACTCGGTGGACGCCATCGAATGGCTCCACCTGGGACAGGTGGGGCGGCTGATCCGGTTTCTCAAGGGGAACGGGGCCACCGAAACGGTCATGATGGGCTCCATCCGGAAGACCCGGATTTTCACCGACGTCAAGCCGGACATGAAGGCGGTGGCCATCCTGGCCGGGATGCGGCACACTCACGACGACGGGGTGCTCCGGGCCTTTGCCGACGCTCTCGAAAAGGCGGGGCTCCGGGTCCGGGCCGCGACCTTTCTTCTCCCCGAACTCCTCGCTCCGGCGGGCCGATGGACCCGGCGGAAGCCTTCCCGGGCTGAGCGGGCCGACATCGAGCTGGGGTGGCGGATCGCCGCCGAGATCGGCCGGCTCGACGTGGGCCAGTGCGTGGTGGCCGGCGGCGGATCGGTCCTGGCGGTTGAAGCCATCGACGGCACCGACGCGACTCTCCGGCGGGGCGGCGCTCTGGGCGACGGGCACGCCGTGGCCGTCAAAGTCCTGAAGCCGATCCAGGACGTCCGCTTTGATGTCCCGGCGGTGGGCGCGGCGACGGTGGCGGTCATGGCCGAGTCCGGAGTTACGGCCCTGGCGGTGGAATCCGGCCGGGCCGTGGTCTTTGACCGGGAGGAAATGATCGCCCGGGCCGATGCGGCCGGGATTGCCATTGTGGCCCTCGACGGAGGACGAATTCCATGACCCGACTTCGGGTGGGAGTGATTGGGACGGGGTACCTCGGCAAATTCCACGCCGAAAAGTACGCCCGGATGGATAACGCGGAATTGGTGGGCGTGGTGGATATTGACCGGGAGCGGGCCGAGGCGGTGGCCGGCCCCCTCGAAACGACGGCCTACACCGATCACCGGGACCTCATCGGCCGGGTGGACGCGGTGAGCGTGGTGGTCCCCACCCCGGCCCATTTCGCCGTGAGCCGGGACTTTCTCGAAAACGACGTGGACGTCCTCATTGAAAAGCCCATGACCGCGACCCTGGCGGAAGCCGAGGCCCTCATCGAGCTGGCCGAATCCCGGGGACTGATCATCCAAGTGGGCCATCTCGAAAGGTTCAACTCGGCGGTGGTGGCCTTGAACGGGATCGTCTCCACCCCGATGTTCATCGAATCCCACCGCCTGTCCCAGTTCCAGCCCCGGGGCACCGACGTGAGCGTGGTCCTCGACCTGATGATCCACGACATCGACATCATCCTCAACTTCGTCCGATCGGAGATCAGGGAAATCCGGGCGGCCGGGGTCTCGGTGATCTCCAACCACGTGGACATCGCCAACGCCCGGCTGGAATTCGCCGGCGGCTGCGTGGCCAACGTCACCGCCAGCCGGATTTCGGCCAAAAGCCAGCGGAAAATCCGCCTGTTCCAGAAAGACGCCTACATTTCCGTCGATTTTGCTTCCCACGAGATCACCATTATCCGCCAGGACGGCGATCCCGCCGACGGGGGGATCATCCCCGGAATGAGCATTGATCAGCGATGCTTCACCCACGGTGACGCCCTCGACGACGAGCTCAGGGCCTTTGTCCGTTCGGTGATCCGCCGGGAGGCTTCGGAGGTGACCGGCCAGATGGGCCGGGACGCCCTCAAGATCGCCCTGTCCATCATGGACCAGATCCAGGTCACTCACCAGCGGATGACCGGGTCGGCGGCGCCGGGGGGCTGATGATGGCCGGGCCGCCGGGATGCGTGATGATCGTGGCCGGAGAGGCATCCGGGGACCACCACGGAGCCAACCTGGTCCGTGCTCTGCGGCGACGTGACCCGAGCCTGGTTTTTGTGGGGATCGGCGGAGAAGCGCTCCGGGAAGCCGGGGTCCGGGTCCGGGTGGATGCGAGGACCCTGGCGGTGGTGGGCATCACCGAAGTGTTCGTCAAGCTCCCCGGCCTGCTCCGGGGAATGAGCACCGCCAAGGGGCTTCTGAGGGACCTCCGGCCCGACCTCCTGGTCCTCATCGACTTTCCCGACTTCAACCTCCACCTCGCCAAAACCGCCCGCCGGTTGGGAATTCCGGTGCTTTACTACATCAGCCCCCAGGTCTGGGCCTGGCGGTCCGGACGGGTCCGGACGGTGGGCCGGCGCACCGATCTGGTGGCGACCATTCTCCCCTTCGAGGACCGCTTCTACCGGCGCCACGGGGTTCCGGCCGTTTTCGTGGGCCACCCACTCCTGGACGACCCGGACCTGCCTCTTGCGCCGGTCGCTCCGGCCGAAGGCCCGACCGTCGGACTCCTGCCCGGCTCCCGGGACCGGGAGATCGCCCGGCACCTCCCCCTGATGCTCGAAGCGGCCCACCAGTTGGTCGCGGTTCGCCCCCGAGAAGGCCTCCGGTTTCTGGTCTCGGTTGCCGGAGCGGTGGACCCGGCTCACGTGGCCTCGATCGTTGCGGCTCACCCCGGCCCGGCCCGGTTCGGGACCGTCCCCGGCGGAGCCCGGCGGGTTTTTTCCCGCTGCGCCCTGGTGGTGGCGGTTTCGGGGACGGTGACCCTGGAAGCGGCCATCGCCGGGGTCCCGGCCGTGATCATCTACCGGGTTTCGCCCCTGAGCTACTGGCTCGGCCGGCTCCTCATCCGGGTCCGTCACATCAGCCTGGCCAATCTCATTTTCGGCCGGCCCCTCCTCCCCGAGCTGATCCAGGACGCGGCCACGCCCGAAGCCATTGCCGAAACCGCCGGCCGGATGCTCGACGCCCCGGACCAGTTGAACGGGCTTCGGCAACGCCTCCGGGGAATCCGGCATCTCCTGGGAGGCCCCGGAGCCTCAGACCGAGTGGCCCGGATCGCCCGGTCCATGATCCGCCGGGCCGATGGAGGGCAACCGTGAGCCCGTCCGCAAGTTCCCGCCTGACGGAATTGAAATGGCGCCTGGTGGGAATCCTCGGCAAGGGCGTCATCGACATCCTCTTCGCGGCTTCCCCGGTGGAGACGGTGGGCTATAACCGGGTGGCCGACCTCATTGCGTCGAAGCGGTTCATCGCGGCGGTCTGGCATTCCAGGATACTCCTGCCCTGCTACCTCTATCAGGGCTGGACCGGGGTGACCATGGTGAGCCGGTCGGCGGACGGGGAGATCATCGCCCGAATTCTGCGCCGCCAGGGATACACACCCGTGCGGGGGTCCTCACGGCGGGGCGGGAAGCAAGCCCTGGCCGAAATGATCCGGAGGATGGAGGCGAACCCCCAACCGGCGGTGATCATCCCCGACGGCCCCCGAGGACCCCGCTTCCGGGTCCAGCCGGGGGTCATCACCCTGGCCCAGCAAACCGGTTACCCGATTATCCCCATAACCTACGCGGCCCGGCGGGCCAAGGTGTTCCGATCCTGGGACCGCTTCATCCTGCCCCCGCCCGGTACCCGCTGCCGGATGATCTACGGCGAACCGCTAATCGTGCCGCCGGTCCTTTGCCCGGGCGCCGTCGAGGTCTATTGCAAACGGCTGGAGCGGGAGCTCAACGCCATCACGGCCGACGCCGACGCCCGGTTCGGTCGCCGCTTCGAGGGGATATAGTGGGCAACGCCATCAAAACCCTCCGCCGGACCGGCATCCGCTCCCGCCACCGGGAGCTGGGGTCCCTGGTCCGGGACCAGAGCCTCCGGCTTTTCATGGCCATGGGCTGCATGTTGCTCATCGCCGGCTCCACATCGGCCTCGGCCTTTCTCGTCAAACCGGTATTGGACGACATCTTTTTCAAAAAGGACGTCGTCATGCTCCGAATCATCCCCGCCGTGGTTATCCTCATCTACTTTCTCCGGGGAGTCGGCTACTACGGCAACTCCTATCTGATGAACTACGTGGGCGAAAGCATCATCCGCCGCCTCCGGAACCGGCTCTACGACAAAATCCAGGACCTATCTCTGTCCTTTTTCCAGGAGGAAAAAACCGGGGTCCTCATGTCCCGGATCACCAACGATGTCAACATCATCAAGGCGATGGTCTCCACCGCGGTCACCTCGGCCCTGAGAGACGTCTTCACCATCATCGGGTTGACCGGGGTGATCTTCTACCGGGACTGGAAAATGGCCCTCTTCGCCCTGATCGTCCTGCCGGTCGCCTTTTTCCCCATCGTCGAGCTCGGCCGGCGGGTCCGGCGGGTCTCCACCGGCTGCCAGGAGGCCATGGCCGACCTGTCGTCTTTTCTCCACGAGACCTTTTTCGGGAACAAGATCGTCAAAGCCTTCGGGATGGAGGACCACGAGAAGCGGCGCTTCCACGACATGACCCAAAACCTCTTCCGGTTGGAGATGAAGGCGGTGATCGCCCGGTCCCTCTCCTCGCCGGTGATGGAGTTTCTCGGCGGGCTGGGGATCGCCTTTATCATCTGGTACGGCGGCTCCCGGGTCATTAACGGGACCTCGACGGCGGGGACCTTTTTCTCCTTTATGGCCGCCGTTCTGATGCTCTATGACCCGGTGAAAAAGCTCACCCACGTCAACAACGCCCTCCAGCAGGGCCTGGCCGCCGCGGACCGGGTCTTCGACATCCTCGAGCGGGACTCGGAGGTCCGGGAAGCCGAAAATCCCGTGGTCATCGAGCGGGGACCCCATCGAGTGACCTTCGAGGATGTGACCCTGAAATACGGCGACAAGGTGGCCCTCCGCCACATCGACTTAGACGTCCGGCCCGGGGAGATCGTGGCCCTGGTGGGGATGAGCGGCGGGGGCAAGACCTCGCTGGTCAACCTCATCCCCCGCTTTTTCGACGTCAGCGAAGGCGCGGTCCGGATCGACGGAATCAACGTCCGGGATGCGTCCATCGCCTCCCTGCGGGACCAGATCGCCATCGTCACCCAGGACACCATCCTCTTCAACCACACCGTCGCGGCCAACATCGCTTACGGGAAGCCGGATGCTTCCCGATCCGACGTGGAATCCGCGGCCCGGGCCGCCTATGCCCACGAATTCATCACCCGGCTCCCGCTGGGGTATGACACGAACATCGGCGAGCTGGGGGGGAGGCTCTCCGGCGGAGAGCGTCAGCGGCTCTGTATCGCCCGGGCTCTCCTTAAGGACGCCCCGGTCCTCATCCTCGACGAGGCCACGTCGGCCCTGGACACGGCATCGGAGATGCTGGTCCAGAAGGCTCTGGAAAACCTGATGCGGGGGCGGACCACCTTTGTCATCGCCCACCGCCTGTCAACCATCAGCCACGCTCACCGGATTCTGGTGATCGTCGGCGGGGAGATCGTGGAGTCGGGAACCCACGAGGCGCTCCTGGCCCGGAAGGGGGAGTACCACAAGCTCCATCAAATGCAATTTCAAAAAACCGATCCTGAAGAACAGGAGGAAGACACCGATGTCGATCGAGATTAACGACCATGACTGGGTCTGGGTAGTGGTGATTCTGGGCGCGCCGGGCGAGGATCAGTTCCTCGGCCAGGAGCTCGAAGATGATGGCATCTCATTTATCCCGACATTTACGGAGAAAGACGACGCCTTGAAGTGCTATAATCTTCTGGTCCTGGCGGATGGTAAAAAATATGAGGTCCAGGCGGTCATTTTCGAGGACCTCAAGCGGGAAGCGGCCTCCGGCGGATTTGAAATCTTCATCCTGGGACCGAAGGGAGAAATCCGGGATCGGGTTGTGCCGTAAAATGGC
>CAZWGY010000059.1:0-15070 GCA_964633575.1 uncultured Desulfobacteraceae bacterium | reverse complement strand
GATTGTCCATGATATCAGCTTTTGGATAACCACCCATTCCATTTTCCCCATATCATTGCATTAAGGGTGATGATATTATGGATTCTTGGAACATGATTTTCTTTTTCTTCCAATACTGCTTTAATCGATTTCTCTATTGTTTGTTGTGAGTGAAAAGCAACCATATTGGTCAAACTGTCATTTCTTATTATTTCTCTGATAACAATTAAATCATCTTCTGCTGCCTTTAGCCAATACTCAGTCTGTCTTTTCATATAATATTTTTCCTGTATTCTCGATCTCATTACAAAATGAGCTTCCATTTTTTAAAATAATATCATATTCCCCTTTTGTGTAAACAATAAGATCAATCGGTATTTCTTTAGATAAATCATAAATTTTTCGGCGTACTAATAGTTTATTCCTCATCTTTTCATCATAGTTTTTTGATATTTTAGGAGAATCTAATATTACAAACAGGTCAAGATCGCTATCTTCTTTAGCTGATTCCTTTATATGAGATCCGAATAAGATAATTTTATATGGATTAATCTGTTTAAGATTATTTATAATATTAGGAAGATACTTTATTTTATCTTTCATCATTTCTACCAGTTACTATATATTTTGCTAAGGGTATAATCAGTTATTATCAGGTCAATTTGCCCTGATAATAGGGCGATTGAAGCATTATCAGGGAAAACAGATTGACATTCTTGTCGGTTTTCAATATCTGATGTCAATGTTTTCAAACTTGTTATGTTATCCATTTTTTCCATCCAACCCAAATTTAATAATACCGTCCCCGGACATATAGGATTTAAAGCGCCATGTCAAGGCCGATAAGATCGAAAACTGATGGACGAAGTCCGGGATGGAATGCGGCTCCGTCATTAGTCCATCCACACGGAACGTTCCTGTTGTGAATCGAACAATTTTTAACCCATTTGGCCTGGGGTGTCTTAAACTGGCCTGATTTGGCAATTTTTCTTGCCCGAGAACCGGCCCTCTGAAACCGGACAACGTCGAAAGATCTTGCCGCCGAATTCCGGCGAGCTAAAATCCTTTGGCTCTGTCGCCGTAAGCGCCGATGTCAATGGATCACTGATTCCTGGGGGCAAAAACCGCTCAAAATATGGTATAACACATTGCAAATATATGATTTTTAGGGAATGGCAGATGGCCCCAATTCGAATGCGAAAGCGACGCATCTTTTCATCCAGACGACCGCCGTTGGGGGTTTGAGAGATTGGTTGACCGAAGGAGGCAGACTACTGAGGCCCAAAAGCCGAGCAAGCTTTGAAGGCGGTTTTAGACGCCATAGGACTGAGTGATGAGTGCTGAGGACTGAGAGATGCTAGAGACCTCCGAGGTTTCCAGAAAAATTGGAAACCTCGGAGGTCTGATGAGTGCTGAGTGCTGAGTGCTGAGGGATGAGTGCTGAGGACTGAGGTCTGATGAGCTCTGAGGACGTTGATAGCTTAATCCATTTTCATGCCCGGGGGTGATCGCGGTGCCTGCCCGGTCATGAGGGTTTATCGTGAAAATCCATGACGCCCGTGCTCCAACAATACAGAGCCGCGACCGTTAGGGAGCGTCCCGGCGAGCCGATCGAACGTCGAAAATTCGCTCCCTGACGGTCGCGGCTCTGAGTGGTTAAAAACCATTTTCATGGGAGCATGATAAGGGCGAACACTCATGTCCGCCCTTACGGTTCCGGGGTTGGCTTCAGAGGGTAAATGGGGGCGATTGATCCGCCCCCGCTATTCGTAAACCACTTCGACTTCCGCCAGAAATCTCTCCAGCCGCCGGACCGCTTCCATGGCCGCTTCCGTGTCGCCGGCTTTGGCGGCGGTTTCCATCTCCCCGCCGAAATCGGAGATGGCGTCGAAGCCGTAGCTGCCGCCGGCGCCTTTCATCTGGTGGCCCATGGACCGGACGGTGTCCAGGTCGCCGCGGTCCAGGGCGCTGGTCAGGGTCTTGATGTCCCGCCGGCGGTTGTCCAGAAATTCGGGGATGATCTCTTCAAGGTCGGCGTCAACGTACACGATCACGGGCGTCTCCTTTCGGTGGAGTGGTAGGGGCGGATCGCGATCCGCCCGTACTCGAAGCCATCCGGCGGGCAGGGGGAAAGGGACCAGATTTTCCGGGCATAGGCGGCGACGGTCCGGTCGCTGGAGAAATAGCCCATTCCCGCGATGTTTAAGATCGCTTTCCGGTCCCAGGCCGACGGGTTCCGGTAGAGGGCATCCACGGCATCCTGGGCGTCGATGTAGGAGCCCAGGTCAGCCAGATGGCAATACGGGTCGTCATGGTTGACCAGGGCATCGAAGATCCAGTCCAGGGCTCCGGGAGCCCCCGGCCGGAACCGGTCCGAGGCGATGGCGTCCATGACCCGCCGGATTCTCGGGTCGGCGTCGTAGTATTTCCGGGGGTCGATCCCGCCGGCTGACCGGAGCCGCTCCAGGGCGTCGGCGGTGTGGCCGAAGAGGAAGAGGTGCTCGGCGCCGATCCGGTCGCGCATTTCAATGGTGGCCCCGTCCAGAGTGCCCACGGTGAGGGCTCCGTTCAGGGCCAGTTTCATGTTTCCGGTGCCCGAGGCTTCGGTGCCGGCGGTCGAGATCTGCTCGCTCACCTCGGCCGCCGGGATGATCCGTTCGGCCAGGGAAACCCGGTAGTCCGGGATGAAGACCACCTTGAGGCGCCCGTCGAGCCGCCGGTCGGCGTTGATCACCCGGCCGACCCGGTGGATCAGGTGAATGATCTCCTTGGCGGCCCAGTATCCCGGCGCCGCCTTTCCGGCGAAGATGAAAGTCCGGCCCACGGCGTCCGTCCGTCCGTCTTCGACGATGGAGAGGTAGCGGTGGATGATCTGGAGGACGTTCAACAACTGCCGCTTGTACTCGTGAATCCGCTTGACCTGGACGTCAAAGAGGGTGTCCGGCCGGGGGGTCACCGATGTCCGCCTCCGGATGATGTCGGCCAGGCGGACCTTGTTTTCGGCCTTGATCCGGCGGAAGGCGGCCCGGAAGTCGGGCTCGTCGGCGGCCGGGCGGAGGGCCTCGAGCTGCTCGGGGTCGGTGATCCAGCCGGGACCGATCCGATCGGTAATCAGGTCCGCCAGGGCCGGGTTGGCGGTGAGGAGCCAGCGCCGGTGGGTGATCCCGTTGGTGACGTTGACGAACCGCTCGGGCCAGAGGTCATGGAAGTCGGGGACCACGGTTTCGGTGAGGAGCCGGGTGTGGAGGCGGGCCACGCCGTTGACCCGATGACTTCCGCGGATGGCCAGGTGAGCCATCCGGACCTGCTTGGGCGGCCCTTCCTCGATGATGGAAATCCGTTTGAGCCGGTCGGGTCCGACGGACCGGGTGGCGGCGGCCCACTTGAGAAACCGGTGGTTGATCTCGTAGATGATCTGAAGGTGACGGGGCAGGACCCGTTCCAGTAGGTCAACGGGCCACTTTTCCAGAGCCTCGTGGAGCAGGGTATGGTTGGTGTAGGCCACCGTCTTCCGGACCGTCTCCCAGGCCGAATCCCAGTCGGCCCGGTCCTCGTCCACCAGGAGGCGCATCAGCTCGGCCACGGCCAGCGCCGGATGGGTGTCGTTGAGCTGGATGGCAACCCGGTCGGCCAGACCGTCAAGGCCGTCATGGTCGGCCCGGTAGCGCCGGACGATGTCCCGGATGGCGCAGGCGGTGAAAAAGTATTCCTGGACCAGCCGGAGCTCGCGCCCCTCACGGATGGAGTCCGAGGGGTAGAGGATTTTGGAGATGGTCTCGGATGTGATCTTCTGCTCGACCGCCTTCAGGTAATCCCCCTGGTTGAAGATCTCCATGTCGAAGTCGTCGGATGCCCGGGCGGCGTAAAGCCGGAGCCGGTTGACGGTCCGGCCGCCGTATCCGGAGATGAGAAAGTCCCGGGGAACCCCGAGGATCAGCCGCCATTCGAGCCACATGGGGTTGTAGTGGCCGGAGAGGTCCCGGGCATGCTCGATCCGGCCGTAAACCGGGATTATACAAGCCTGGTCAGGGCGCTCGATCTCCCAGGGTGAGCCTTTTTTGAGCCAGCGGTCCGGCTTTTCCCGCTGCCGGCCGTTTTCGATCTCCTGGCGGAAAAGGCCGAGTTCGTAGTGGAGCCCGTAGCCGAAGCCGGGGTAGTCGAGGGAGGCCAGGGAGTCGAGAAGACAGGCGGCCAGCCGGCCCAGCCCGCCGTTGCCCAGGGCCGCGTCGCTCTCCTCCTCGAGGACCGCAGACAGGTCCCGTCCCATGTCGGCCAGGGCCCCGGCGGCGGTCTCCCGAAGGCCGAGGTTGACCAGGTGGGTTTCCAGGGACCGGCCCAGGAGAAACTCCATGGAAAGATAGTAGAGCCGCTTGGCGTCGGTCCGTCGGTAGCGGGCCTCGGTGTCGAGCATTCGCTCGGCCAGCCGGTCCCGGACCGACAGGGCCAGGGCCTTGAAAACGTCATGGGGTGAGGCCGTCTCCGGGAGGCGGGCCAGCGAATACCGGAGGTGTCGGCAAACGTCGGCTCGGATGGATTCCCGGTCGGATCCGAGATAGGCGGCGGATACTGGGGTCATGGTCGTAGTGATCCTTTCATCAGGGCGGTTGCGTGACGGGGACCCACCGATCCCCGTCGATTTTGACAGCATACCCAAAGTTGGCGGCCGGAGGCAAGCTCAGGACGTCGCCGGCTTCGGATATCCGTATTGACAGGGCGCCCGCTTTTATTTATATCTGCTGGTCGGGATTGCAAGTTATTGTTCTTGATCCACTTTCACGAGCCCCGATGGGAAGTTGCGGGGCGCGGCCCCCGGAATCGGACGGCCCGTCCATCCGGGGATTCAGGAAAAAGGGGAGTTTTCAGTAGCCTATGCGCGGCGCAGTCAAATGGTCCCTTGATCCCACCTGGGAAGCGGTGGACCGGACCCGGGAGGCGGTGGAGGTTTTTTTCCGGGAGACGGGGTTTACCGACGACGCCGTCCTCGCCCGGACCATGGTGGTCAGCGAGCTGGTGGAAAACAGCGTCAAGTATGGCGACTTCACCGACCCGGCGGCCCGGATCGAGCTGGCGGTGTCCGTGACCGACGGCGAGGTCACCGTGGAGGTGAGCCATCCCACTCCGCCCACGGAGCTTCCCCATCTGGAGCGGCTCGACCGGATGATTCAGTATATCCGGGGATTCCAGGACCCCTTCGAGGCCTATGTGGAACAGCTCAAGCAGGTGGCCCGACGGTCCCTTGATGACGCGGAAAGCGGCCTGGGACTGGCCCGGATGGCCTACGAAGGAAAGGCCCTGCTTGACTTTTTCGTGGAAGCGGACGGTGTTTTGAACCTGTCGGCGGTGGTTGCCGCCCCCGAGGAGCGTTAATATACGATGAGTACCGAACCCGCCCGGCGCTTTGAGCAAAACCGCCTCGCCATCGAGCGGACCGACTCGGCGTCGGCCATTACCCTCCGGTTTTCCGGCAAAAGCGTTGACCGGAAACCGGCCGACTTCATCACCCCCATTCTCCTGGACGCCCTCCGGGACGCCGGGGACTCCGGCCGGGGAATCATCCTGGATTTCAGGGAACTGGCCTACATGAATTCATCGACCATCACCCCGATCATCAAGGTCCTCGAACGGGCCAAGTGTGGAGAAAACCGGCTGGAGGTCCGCTACGACTCGACCCTGAAGTGGCAGTCGGTCAACTTCACGGCCCTAAAAATCTTCGAAACCCCTGACGGCCGCGTCCGGGTCCGGGGAGTGGACTGACCGGTGGCCGCGGAAACGGTATCACCGGTTTCAGGCCGGTTGCGCCGGGAGGACCAGACCCTGGCGGTCTCGGTGAGTCCGGCATCCCGGTATGCCCTCTGGGTCCGGTTCCCGGACGGCGACCTGGTGCCCCATGGGGAGGCGTTCAGCGAGCTGACCCTGACGGTCGAGGATGCCGACCAGTCCCTGGGCCCCTGCCGGTTTCTCACGGCCCCGAACATTTCGGGCCATGCCGGTCTCCTGGTCCCCACCGGCGAGGTAGTCGATTTCCAGTGCCTGTTGAGCCGGGGCCGGCGGGTTACCCTCCAGCAGGACCTCTTGAACCTCCCCCTGGTCTTTGCCCACCGCCGGACGGTCCACGACGATTTCCGGGACTACACCGCCGATCTGACTTATGACCTGAGCGTTTACCGCCACTTTTTCGACCGCCTCGACGCGGAGATCGAGGGTGAGCCCGAGGAAATCCGGGAGGAAGTGGAACGGGCGATCCTGGAGACCGAGGGAAAAAAGATGCTCGCGGACTTCGACGAGCGCCTGGATGTTCTCAACGGGCTGGTCCGGCCGTTTACCGCCGACGAGCACCACTGTCACGGGTATTACTTCCGCCGTCAGGTCTGGCAGTTCATCCGGGAGTCCCCGTTTCTCACCCGGATCAACGTCAAGCCCCGGGGGTATGCCGGGGATTCGGTCATGATGCGGATGATCTACGACAACCGCTATGAGGGAGCGTCGAGCTTCGGAAAGCTGCTCCACGCCCATCCGGTCAACTGTCCGGCGGCCCAGGCGGTCCGGAACCGGCGAACCCTCGTGGCCCGGCGCCTCTCCGAGATCGCTGGAAATCGGTCGCCGGTGAGCGGAAAACGCCTCAAGGTCCTGTCGGTGGCCTGCGGCCCGGCCCGCGAGCTCCAGGATATCCTCCGGACCCCCGAGGACTGCGACCGGTATCGGTTCGCGCTGCTCGACCAGGACCCGGCCGCGCTGACCGAGGCGGCCAGGCAGCTCCACAAGCAGGAACGGACTCTGGGGGCCCGGGTCCGGGCCGACTTCTTCCGGACCTCGGTCCGCCGGATGCTCGCCGCCAAGGATCTGGATGACCGTTTGGGGCGGTTCGACTTTATTTACTCCATGGGGCTGTTCGACTATCTCCTGGCGCCGGTGGCCCGGGGGGTCCTGGCCAAGCTCTACAAACTGCTCCGGCCGGGCGGGGAGCTTGTGGTCGGCAACTACCACGTGGACAACCCGAGCCGATCCTACATGGAATACTGGGGCGATTGGAGCATCTGTTACCGGACCGAGGGGCAGTTTATCGATCTCATCGGAGGGTTTTCGCCGGCCGACACCGAAGTGACTTTCGAGGACACCCGGGTCCAGATGTTTCTGCGGCTCCGACGGGAAGACTGATGATCGGGCCATGATGTCCTGGCGGCGGGATGAGGACGGGTGCCGGCGACGGGGCGAGCGTCGCCGGTTTCAGCGGATCGGGGTGGTCACCGGCCGGTTTTCCGATTACGTCCGGTCGATCATCCACCAATGGCTCAAGACCCTGGCGGCCCTCGGCTTCACCCTTGTCCCGATCTTTTTCATCCTCGACTATTTCATCCTGCCGAGGGAGGTGCTGCCCCGGCTGGCCGTTTACCGCCTGATCTCCACCGGCCTGCTGGTGGCCCACTTTTTCGTAATCAGGTGGAGCCGGCCCGGGCCGTTGTCCTACCTCCACGGCCATCTCCTGTCGGTAAACGTGGGCGGAACCATCGCCCTGATGACGGTGGCCCTGGGCGGATTCAACTCACCTTATTACGCCGGGCTCAACCTGGTGATCATCGCGGTCAACCTTCTGCTGCCCTGGAGCGCGGTCCACTCGTCGATCAACGCCGGAATCATCATCGCGCTTTACGTGGGGCTCAACCTGGCCGCCGGCCTGCCCTATTCGGTGGCCGCCATGACCAACAACCTCTTTTTTCTGTCAGCCACCGGGTTCATCGCGGTGAGCATCAACTACGTCAAGCACCGCCATGTCCGGCAGGAGTTCAACCTCCTGGTCCAGCTCAAGGAGGCCCGGGACGCCCTCTGGAGCGAGATGGAGCTGGCCAAGCGGATTCAGACGGCGCTTTTGCCGGTCCGGAGCGGGCTGGCCGGGTTCGAAATCGCCGCGATGATGGTCCCGGCCCAGGAGGTGGGGGGCGACTACTACGACATCATCGAGACCGACGGCGGCGGAAAGTGGGTGACGGTGGGCGACGTCTCCGGCCACGGCGTCGATGCGGGCCTGATCATGATGATGGCCCAGACTTCCATTTTGAGCATCGTTAACGACGGCCCGGACCTGAGCCCGTCGGCGGTGCTCCGGAAAGTCAACGCGGTGATCCGGGAGAACATCTCCCGGATGGGCGCCGACCACCACATGACCCTGGTGGCCCTCAAACTCGACCGGGACCGGGTGACCCTGGCGGGCAAGCACCATGATCTTTTACTCTATCGGGCCCGGGAGAACCGGATCGAAACGGTCCCCACCCAAGGAACCTGGATGGGGATTGTGGACGACATCGGCGATTTCATCCGGGACCGGTGCCTGACGGTAACCGAAGGCGACCTGTTGGTCCTCTTCACCGACGGCATCGTCGAAGCGGAAAGCTCCGACGGCGAGCTTTACGGCCTGGAGCGGCTCGAGCGGCTGATCTTCCGCCATGCCCATCAGGCCGTGGACCAGATCCTGGAGGCGGTCATCGACGCGGTCAATGCTTTCCAGACCCGGCAGATGGACGACATGACCCTGGTATTGCTGAGAAAGACCTCCGATTCAAAGCCGGCGGTGGGCAAGATGGAGGGACTGTGTTGACCCGATCCGCCCAATGGGCGAGCTTCCGCTACGATTTCAACGGCACCGCCCTCCACCTGGCAACCCTGAGCTTCGTCCGAAAGGATCTGGAGACGGCGTTCCGGCGGGACTTTTTCGAGCGGTCGGTGGTCCACGTCCGGATCGCGGTGCTCCTGTCGATCCTCGTCTATGGCGTCTTCGGGATTCTGGACGCCTGGCTGGCCCCGACGGCCCGGCACTGGCTCTGGGCCATCCGGTTCGCCTGGTTCACCCCCCTGGCCCTGGCGGTCTTCGGCCTGACGTTCACCCGCCTCTATCGACGGATCATCCAGCCGGTCAACGCGGCTCTGGTAATGGCCGCCGGCTTAGGGATCATCACCATGATCCTCATTGCCCCGAACCCCGCCAACTATTCCTATTATGCCGGGCTGATCCTGGTCTTTATTTACGGCTACACCTTTTTCAAGCTCCGGTTTGTATGGGCTACCGCCGCCGGCTGGACCCTGGTGGTGGCATACGAAATCGCGGCGATAGCCCTGAGCCCCACCCCGGTTCCGGTCCTGATCAACAACAATTTTTTCTTTCTGACCGGGAATGTTTTGGGGATGTTCGCCGGCTATTCCATCGAACTCTACGCCCGGAAGGACTTTGTCCTGGCCCGGCGGTTAGACGAGGAAAAGCGTAAGGTGGACGCGGCCAACCTGGCTCTGGAGGGGCGGGTCCGGGAGCGGACCGCTCAGCTCAGCCAGGCCAACGAGGACCTCAAGCGGGAGATCGCCGAGCGGAAACGGAGCGAGGCGGCTCTCCGGTGGAGCGAGGAGAAGTACCGGACCATCCTTGAAACCATGGAGGAGGCCTATTTCGAGGTGGACCTGGCCGGGTGCCTCATCTTTTTCAATGAGTCCACCTGCCGGGTTCTTGGATATCCCCGTGAGGAGCTGATGGGGATGAACAACCGCGCCTTTGCCGACCCCGAGGCGGCCCAGAAGATGTATGAAATCTTCAACGCGGTTTACCGGACCGGGGTCCCGGCCCGGGTCACCGATTACGGGATCATCCGGAAAAACGGCGACCGGCGGATCATCACCATGTCCACATCCCTCATCCGGGACGCCAACGGGAGTCCGACCGGCTTCCGGGGGGTGGCTCGGGATGACACCGAGCGCAAACGGGCCGAAGACCAGATCCGGCGGATGAAAGACGAGCTGGAGGACCGGGTGGCCGAGCGGACCGCTCAGCTCAACGAGGCCAACGCGGCCCTCAAGAGCGCTCTGGAGACGGCCCGGCGGACCCGGGACCGGCTGGTGGAAAGCGAGAAAATGGCGGCTTTGGGCGGTCTGGTGGCTGGCGTGGCCCACGAGATCAACACGCCCGTGGGAGTCTCGGTGACCGCGGCCTCCCTGTTGTCCGAAAAGACCGAAGCGCTGTCAGCGTCCTACGTTGACGGCCGGATGCGCCGGTCCGATCTGGAGAGCTATCTCAAGACCGCCTCGGAGTCCTCCGCGTCGATTCTCGCCAACCTCCGCCGGGCCGCGGAATTGGTGGCCGGGTTCAAACAGGTGGCCGTGGATCAGACCCGCGAGGACCTCCGGCGGTTCAAAGTCCGGGAATACCTGGAGCAGGTCCTGGCCAGCCTCCGGCCCCAGATGAAGGGAACCGGCTATCGAACCCGGATCGAGGGGCCCGCGGAGCTGACCATCAAGACCGACCCGGGGGCGCTCTCCCAGGTGATCACCAACCTGGTGATGAACTCATTGACCCACGGGTTCGATGGCCGAGGATCGGGGGAGATGGTCATCGAGACATCCGAGACCGAAGACGGCGTCCGCGTCCTCTACCGCGACAACGGTGTCGGCATGGACCAGGGGACCGTCAACCGGATCTTCGATCCTTTTTTTACGACCAGGCGCCCCCAGGGCGGCACCGGCCTGGGGATGCACATTGTTTACAACCTGGTCACCCGGCGGATGGGCGGCCGGATCACCTGCGCCAGCATCCCCGGCGAGGGGACGGTGTTCAAGATCACTCTGCCGGACGCCCCATCGGACCCCAACCCTCGAACGCTTTCGGACGCTCCGACGGAGTCGAAGCCCGTTGGGAGCGGCGAGCCCGAAGGAGCTAATGGCTTATGACGGAGCTTACCCCGCCGGCGGATGACGAGCTGGTCCGGTTCGCCGACGAACCGCCGCCCTC
Organism: uncultured Desulfobacteraceae bacterium; assembly: GCA_964633575.1. Lineage (GTDB taxonomy): Bacteria > Desulfobacterota > Desulfobacteria > Desulfobacterales > JAABSP01 > CAYNGG01. The sequence goes on along the minus strand of CAZWGY010000059.1, from coordinate 4,329 downwards.
CCCCGAGGGCCGGGCCGACGCCCCCCGACATGCCCCCTGGAAGATCCTGATCGCCGACGACGACGAAGAGGTCCACCACGTCACCCGGATGGTTCTCGAGGATTTCGTTTTCGAAGACCGGGGCGTGACCTTTCTCAACGCTTACTCCGGGGCCGAAACCCGGAATTTGATGGCGTCAAACCCCGATGTGGCGGTTCTCCTGCTCGATGTGGTCATGGAAACCGACGAGGCCGGCCTCGAAGCGGTTCGATACATCCGGAACAAACTCCAGAACCACTTTGTCCGGATCATCCTCCGGACCGGCCAGCCGGGCAAGGCCCCGGAGCGGCGGGTCATCACCGATTACGATATCAACGATTACAAGGAAAAGACCGACCTGACCGCCCAGAAGCTCTTCACGGCGGTGACCTCGGCCCTCCGGGCCCATCGGGACCTCCGGATCATCGACCGGAGCCGGCGGGGGCTCGAGCTCATCGTCCAATCCTCGGGAAACCTCTTTGCCAGCCATCGGCTCCAGGAATTCACCCAGGGCGTGCTGATTCAGCTCTCCTCTTTGCTCTGCGTGGCCGACGAGTCCCTTTTCATGAGGATATGCGGTTTTGCCGCCGCCAAGGACCGGGACGCCCTCCGGATCATCTCGGCTACGGGTGAGTTCGCCGACCACATAGACCGGGATGTCCATTCGGCTCTGCCCCAAATTATCCGGGACCGGATCGACCGGGTTCTGCGCCGGCAACTGAGCCTTTTCGAGGGCGACGCTTTCGTCGGCTATTTCCAGACGGAAAACGGGTCCCGGACCGTGATCTACCTCACCGGCTGCCGGGATCTCACCCCAATCGACCGGGATCTGGTCCGGATTTTCTGCACCAACGTCGGAGTGGCCCTGGACAACATCCACCTGAGCAACGAGATCGTTCAGACCCAGAAAGAGGTCATCGAGACCCTCGGCGGCGTGGTGGAAACCCGGTCCAAGGAAACCGCTCACCACGTCCGTCGGGTCGCGGAATACGCCCGGCTCCTCGCCGGCCTGGCCGGGCTCACCGAAAACGAAAGCAACCTGATCACCTTCGCATCCCCCATGCACGACGTGGGCAAGATCGGGATTCCGGACGCCATCCTGAACAAGCCGGGCCGCCTGACCCCGGACGAGCTGGAGATCATCAAAACCCACACCACCATCGGTTACGAGATCCTCAAGCCCTCCCGGCGGAAAATCATCCGGGCGGCGGCCATCGTGGCCCATCAGCACCACGAACGATGGGACGGGGGCGGCTACCCCCGGGGACTGTCGGGAGAGAACATCCACATCTTCGGCCGGATCACCTGCCTGGCCGATGTCTTCGACGCCGTCCGCCAGAACCGGGTTTATAAAGCGTCCTGGAGCCGGGATCAGGCCATCGAGCTGATCCGGTCCGAGCGGGGCGGCCATTTCGAGCCCCGGCTCGTGGACCTTTTCCTCGGGCACATCGAACAGTTCGACGAGATCCACCACCGTTACGCGGACGAGTAAAAGCCGCTGGGTGGAAAGCAAGGCGGACACGCGGGGCCGCCCCCGCAAGCGCCGCACGCCGGTGCGATTACAGACCTCCGGGGTTTTGGAAACCTCGGAGGTCTCCAGGTTCGGGGCAACGCCCCGAAGGAGAGGGGTTGGCGAGCCCGGCGGGACTGACCGGCCCAAACGATGATCAAAACGGTTAGTTTAAGTTCATTCAGGTTATTCTTGCGCCTAAAAATCACTGTTCTTGACATATTCCGATCTTATATGGTAACTCATTGACCATGGACGGACCGTAGCGGGGAAGGCTTCCCCGGTTACCGTCGGCGGGAAAGGACGACATGGCGAAGCAAAAGGACATTCCGACACTGGATTCCACCAAGCGGCTTTTTTCCACCCGTGAGGTCGCCCAATTCCTGGGTATCAACGAGAAGATGGTTTACGCTTTGATTTCGGAGAAGGGGCTGCCGGCCACCAAGGTGACCGGGAAGTGGCTCTTTCCTCGCCATCTGGTTGAGCAGTGGATCGAGGCGAACACCATCAACTTTCCCGAACCGGCGCCCGGGCTGCCGCCTTATCAAGGTTTGTTGATCATCGCCGGAAGCAACGACCCGCTCCTCGACCGGGCTCTCTCCCTGTTCAACCGGCTTCATCCCGAGCATCTGGCGGTCTTCGGCAACCTCGGCAGCATGGGCGGCCTCCGGGCGCTCCGCCGGGACATCTGCCATATTGCCTCCAGCCATTTGCTCCAGGAGGACGGTCAGGAGTACAACTTCGATTATGCCGATTCGGAGCTGGAAAACCGGCCGGCGGTGGTCAATTTCTGCCGGCGGGAGCAGGGCATTTTGCTCCAACCGGGCAATCCCCGCCAGATTCAGTCGGTGGGCGATCTGGTCCGGAGCGGGATACGGATCGTCAACCGGCCGCTGGGAACCGGAACCCGGCTGCTGTTTGACCGGGAGCTCAAGCGGGAGGAGATTTCCGGGGAAGCGATCCCGGGCTACAACGTCGAGATGTCCCGGCATATTGATGTGGGACTCGAGATCCTCTCCGGCCGGGCCGAGGCCGCTCCGGGTATTCGTCCGGTGGCCGGGCTCCTGGGGCTTGACTTTCTGCCCCTCCGCTGGGAACGCTACGATCTGTTGATCCGGAAGGAGCGGTTTTTCGACCAGGGGGTCCAATGTTTCGTGGGGATGCTCCACGAGGATGACTTTCGCGAGATGGCCGTGGGGATTGACGGCTATGATGTGAGCATCAGCGGCAAGATGCTCTACCCGGCCGAGTAACCCGGCCCTATTGCCCGGACTCGGCCCCCTTAACCCAATTGAAACTGGAAAAGGAGACAATGGTATGCGGTATCCGAAGATCCCGGGTTTGATCTGTATAGTTGCGATCCTCGGCCTGGGCGGCGCCGCCCTGGCGGCGGACAGCCTGATGATGGCCACCACCACGAGCACCGACAACACAGGGCTCCTCGACTACCTGGCGCCTCACTTCGAAAAGGAGACCGGGATCGAGCTCAAATGGACGGCCGTCGGCACCGGCAAGGCCCTCGAACTGGGAAAGAACTGCGACGTCGATGTCCTCATGGTCCATGCCCCGCCGGCCGAAAAGCAGTATGTGGCTGACGGATACGGGGTCAATCGCCGTCAGGTCATGTACAACGACTTCGTCATTATCGGCCCGCCCGGCGACCCGGCCGGGATCGCCGGCAAGGACCTCATCGCCGCCATGAAGGCCATCCGGAGCAATAAAGCGGTCTTTGCCAGCCGGGGGGACGATTCGGGCACCAATAAGAAAGAGATCTCCCTCTGGAAGGCCGCCGGGCTCGATGTGCCGGACAAGGCCGACTGGTACGTCCAGACCGGCCAGGGGATGCTCACCACCATCCGGATCGCCGCTGAGCGGGACGGCTACACCATGACCGACCGCGGGACCTATATCAAGTACGCCCACTCCCTGGGCGGCAATCCCCCCCTGAAGGTCCTCGTGGAAGGCGATGAAGTGCTGCTCAACCAGTACAGCGTCATCGCGATCAATCCAAAGCATTGTCCGGACGCCCAGTACCATCTGGCCATGAAGTTTTCCGATTGGATGGCCGGCGACGCCGCCCAGAAGCGAATCGCCGATTTCCGGCTGCTGGAAAAACAATTGTTCACCCCCAACGCCAGGTAACCCGCGCTCCGGCGCCACCACCACGCACGGGGGTCTCCTGACGGAGGCCCCTGTGTCGTCTTTGGACCCCAGATGGATTTCATCCTCGACGGATTCATTCGAGCCTTTTTTCTCCTGGCCAACGGAGACCCGGAGACATTCGCCGCCATCGGGGTCACCCTCCACGCCGCCGCTTACTCCATGGCCGCCGGCCTGCTGATAGGCGTCCCGGCCGGGTTCGTCCTGGGCGGTCTGGATTTTCCCGGCCGTCGAACGCTTCGCCTGGTGGTGGACACGCTCCTGGCCCTGCCCACGGTCTTCATCGGGTTGATGGTTTACGCCTTTTTGACCCGACGGGGCCCGCTGGGGGAATGGGGCCTGCTCTTCAGCGTAGGGGGAATGGCCATCGGGCAGACCATCCTGGCCCTGCCCATCATCACCGCCCTGACCGCATCGGCGGTGGAAAGCACCGACCGGGGCCTGCGGACGACCGTGCTTTCTTTGGGCGCCGGCCGCCGGCAGCTCCTGCTGACCACCCTCTGGGAAGGCCGGTTCGGCATCCTGGCCGGAGCGGTCACCGCCTGCGGCCGGGTCCTCACCGAGGTCGGGATCGCCATGATGGTGGGCGGCAACATCAAGTGGCACACCCGGACCATCACCACCGCCATCGCCCTGGAGAC
>CAZWGY010000058.1:1884-15124 GCA_964633575.1 uncultured Desulfobacteraceae bacterium | reverse complement strand
TACGGGGGGAGCGCCCCCGACGACGGCTATCCGCTGGGGGCGTTGGGGAAGACGGCCGTGATCCGGGTCCGATTGGCCGGGCTCACGGGAAAACGGTCCCGGCCCCGGACCCCGGCGACGCCGTCGGGCTCGACGCCGCCATCAGGTCTTACGGGGCCGGCCGATCAGGATGAATAAGAAAGGGCTTCCTTGACCCGGGCCTCCCGGATCTTTTCCTCGTGCTCCCGCTTTTTCCGGGCCGCATCCGTTACTTTGCCCACCAGTTGATCGATGTCGCAGGGCTTCATCAGGTAATCAAAGGCCCCCAGCCGCATTCCCTCGATGGCCGTTTCCACCGTGGCGTGGCCGGTCAGCATGATCACCTCGGTCAGGGGGGAAATCCCCTTGATCTCCCGCAAAGCCTCAATGCCGTCCATCTCCGGCATCTTGACGTCCAGGATGATGACGTCGAGATTCCGGTTGTGATTCAACTGCTCCAAAGCCTCCTTGCCGTTTCCGGCCGTAATAATCGTCAAATTCCGCTTGGAAAGGCGCTTGGTCATGGTTTCCACGAACGGCGCCTCGTCATCCACCAGCATCACAAAGGGTGCATCCATGGCTCATCAGCCTCCTCATTAGAAAAGAAGTTGGATCGGTTCTGCTGTACCCTGTCATGCAATGGATATGCCACCGGGTCTATCCCCAGCGGCCGGCCCCGCCGGTCCGCGGGGGAGGGGTTGGGGCCGCCGCTCCGGCGGCCAGCCAGGGGACACTGAGAACGCAGGGTGTCAGCTTTTTTTACAGTATGTAAATCGGCTGAAAAAGAATGCCGCCCCGGCTCGAAAGCCGGGGCAGCTTGGGGAAAAGGGTTACGGGGTGCCCGAGGACATCACCTGGGTAGCAGTCTCGAGGATGCCTTCGGGGAATCCGACCATCGGGTAGATGACCAGAAATCCCAGGAGCCAGATCACCGCCAGGGAGAGAACCCAGAGTAAGAACCCGTACTTAACGAAGTCCATGGGGTGGATCATCTTCTCGCCGGTATCCGGATAGACCCCGAGCCCGTAAACGATGGCGTTGTTGGGGGTGCCGACGATGAGGAAGTGAGCAAAGGAGGTGGCAAAAGCCACGGCAAGGCCCACGGCCCAGGGCTCCCCGGCTACGCCGGTCATGATACCCATGGGGATGACGATGGGGCCGAGCAACGCGGTGGTCCCGGCGTCGGACATGAAGTTGGTCATCAGCCCGGAGAGGCCGGACAGGCCCACCCAGAAGCCGAATCCCTTGTCCATGCCCACGCTGCCCAGAATCTTCAGGAAGCTCTGAGCCAGCCACATGGCGGCGCCGCTCTCCTTCAGAAGGGCGCCCAGGGTGAGGGCCCCGCAGTACATGAACCAGGCGTCCCAGGAGATGCCGTTCAATATCTTCTTCCACTCGGTGGTCCGGAAGACCACGGGGATGATCAGGGCCAAAAGCGATGGACCGCCCAGGCCCAGATCCTTACCGCCGATGACCCAGAGGAGGAGGATCACCATGAGCATTCCGAAAGTGACGTACTCGGCATAGCTCATCTTCCCCATTCGCCGGGTCTCGTCCTTGATGGCCGCCAGGCCCGGGGTGAGGTCCCTGGTTTTGAGGTTCCGGCCGAACAGCCCCACCATATAGACGGCGACCAGGATGCCCAGGACCGGGACCATGGGCAGGCCGTACTTCATCCAGGTGAAGAAGTCCATGGGGACGTTGTAACCGCTCCAGAAGCCCATCATGATGACGTTCCGGCCGCCGGCCGCCGGCGATCCGATCCCGCCGACATTGAGGGCGAAGCAGAGGGTGAACAGGAGGAATTTGGCCAGGGCGGGGTCATGCACAATCTGGCCGGCCGGGCTGCTCGCCCGGACCGCCCCGAAGTAAACGGCCGCCATGACCGGGGTCATGAAGGCGCACATGGCGTGAGCTGAAATAAAAGAGCCGACCACCGACATGCTGAGGCAGAGGACGAAGATCGGCACGTAAAAGCCCCGGGTCCACCCCAGGAGCCAGGCCGCCAGACGCTTGTGGAGCCCCACGTCCACCACGGCCACTCCCATGGCGAGCACGCCGAGGAGGAACATGGGAGCGTCCCCGGCAAAGGTCTTCCCGATCATTTCCCGGGGGAGAAGATATAAAAAGTAGGCCAGAACCGGCATCAAAATCCCGGTCAGGCCGATGGGGATGGCCTCGGTGGCGAAGAAGATCACCGCCATGGGGATAATCCCCAAGACGATCATCGTCTTTCGGGCCGCTTCCTCGGGGGAGTGGGCCACATCCCATTCGATCATCTTGTCGACAAAGCCGTAGGTTGCCACCGTGTTGACCACGCTGTCCGGGGTCGGCAGGATAAAACCGACCAGGATGAAAATCCCGACGCCGATGCCGATCCACAGGTTCTTGTTCGCCAGGATACCGCCCTCGCCGGTGTCATGCTCAATTTCATGGCTCATCACTATACCTCCGTCTGGGGGTTGAATACTTGGATTCGGGTGGTGCGGTAAGGATCAGCTCGCCCATCACCGTTCACAGACTTTGATCGCTTCGCAAATCTTGGTGAACACGTCAGTGGTCCGAAGAATGCCGACGATGTCCCGCCTGGTATTGATCACCAGCAGCGACTGGTGCTGACAGGTCACCAGCCGGTGGATCGCCTCGTCCAGGGTGGTGTCCTCCATGACGAACTCCCCCTCTTCGAGGGAGTGCATGATCTTTTCCACCCGGAGCCCGGCCGCCTTCCGGCAGATGTCCTTGAGCGGCTCCTCCCAGAGGGCATGCTGATCCTGCATGGCCTTGAGAAAAGCTGGGCTGAAACCCGCCCGGGCGATCATCCGATCGTTGCCGATCTCCCGATACCGGGGTTCGAGCCCGCGCATCAGATCGAACATGGACAGCTTCCCGACGATTTTTTCCGGGACTCCAGCCTTGTGGACCAGCACCGCCCGATGCCGGTACCGCTTGGGATCGAACTCCTCCTGCGCCTGTTCCAGCGCCACCACCGCCTCGAATAGCGTCGCGTCTTCAGACACGATGGCATACTCCGACAGCGGCACCATCAGATCCTTAACCTTGTAAAGCTTCACGTTGGCCTCCTTACTGTATCCTTCCTTCGTTTTTCCAGCAGGGGGTTTCCCCTTACCTTCCGCCTGTCGGCGGTTCCATGCTCTGATTCACCCAGTCCAACATGGGGGAATAAACCATAAAAGGGCCATATTTATTTTAAATGGGCAGAATTTGCAACCGTTTTTATCGGGTCGAAACTGAAAAATATCTCTTGCCAAAAGGCATGGTTTTTGAAAATTGTAAGGATAGCGAAACCGAATAGGGGGGAACATGGGGTTTCATATCAGTCTCCGACACCGGATCTATTTTCTTCTGACCGCGGTAGTGATTATCACCGCCGGCGGGGCGTTGGTGATGGTCTGGTACACCTACCGGATGGAGAGCTTGTTAACGGCCATCGTCCAGCGGGACATGGCCGCGCTCCAGACCGCCGAGAATCTCGAAATCGCCCTGGTCAACCAGAAGGGATTCGTCTCCTACTACTTTCTCGACGGCGACCCGGAGTGGCTCCGCCGGCTCGGGGAATACCGCCAGATCTTCCGGGAACGGCTCAACGAAGCCCTGGGCCGGGTGGAAAACCCGGCCCAGCAGTCGATCCTCGACCAAATCGACCGGAAATACGGGCTCTACATCACCAACAAGGACCAGGTCATCGACTATTACAAAACAGGCCGGCGGTCCGTCGGCGCCGAGCTCCACCAACAGGTCCGGGATCACTTTTTTCAGATTCTCGAGCTTTGCGAGGAATACAAGACATTATACGCCGACCGGGTCCTGGAGGCCCGCGAGGAAAGCCATAGCCAGGCAGTCCACCTCCGGATCGTCGCCGGCGCCGCCATGATTCTGGAGCTGATATTGGCCATGGTGCTGGCGGCCGTCCTGGTGGTTCATATCCTCGGTCCGGTCCGCCGGTTGACCCTCGAAGCCGACGGGGGCTCCCTGGATGATTCGGATTTTGGAAACGAAATCAAGGCGCTGAGCCGCAGCGTCCAGGGACTCATCGAGGACGCCGGCCAGACCCACATCGAGCTGGAGCGGAGCCGGGAGCACCTCCTCCAGTCCGAAAAGATGGCCCTGGTGGGCCGGCTCGCCGCCGGCACCGCCCACAGCATCCGAAACCCCCTCACCTCGGTCAAGATGCGGCTCTTCTCCCTGAGCCGCTCCCTCCGCCTGACGCCCCCCCAGCAGGAGGACTTCGATGTGATCGCCCAGGAGACCAAGCACATCGACACCATCGTCCAGAACTTCCTGGAGTTCGCCCGGCCGCCCAAGCTCCAGATCCAGCGAGTCAGCCCCTCCGGGGTCGTGGACATGACCATCCAGCTCCTTGCCTACCGGCTCCGCTCCTACGACGTGACGGTCCACCTCCGCCGGGACCGGCCGCTGCCCCCGATTGCGGTCGATCCGGAACAGCTCAAGGAGGTCCTGGTCAACCTGATGGTCAATGCCTGCGAGGCCATGTGCCGAGGCGGGGAGATCACCATCGCCGAGTCGGAAACTCCGCCCCCGAACCGGAACGTGGTGATCCGGGTGACCGACAACGGCCCCGGCATGTCCGAGACGGTCCGGAACCAGATTTTCAACCCGTTTTACACCACCAAGGAGGAGGGGACCGGCCTCGGCCTGAGTATCGTCCTCCGGATCATCGAGGAGCACGGCGGCCGGATCGAGGTACAGTCCGAGGAGGGCGCCGGAACGACCTTTACTATCATCCTGCCCGCGGCGGGAGACACCCCATGAGCACCATTCTGGTCATTGACGACGACGACCAGCTCCGGAAAAGCTTCCACAAGCTCCTCACCGAGGAGCATTATCAGGTCGTCGGCGCCGCATCGGGTGAGGCCGGGCTGACCATGATCCGAAATCACCTGCCCGATCTCGTCATCGTTGACATGCGGCTGCCGGGCATTAACGGCATGGAGACCTTTCGGGCCATCCACGAGATCGAACCCAAGCTCCCGGTGGTGATCATGACCGCCTACGGGACCACCGAAACCGCCATCGAGGCCACCAAGCTCGGAGCCTTCGACTATGTGCTCAAGCCCTTCGAGATCCCCGAGATGCTCGATGTCATCGAAAAGGCTTTGGAAGCGGGACGGTTTATGCGGTCCCCCGTGGACCTGGACGCCGCGCCCGGCCGGACCGACGGCGAGGCGATCATCGGCCGGAGCCCCCCCATGCAGGAAATTTACAAGGCGATCGGCCGGGTGGCCGCCACCGATGCCACCGTTCTGATCCGGGGCGAATCGGGCACCGGCAAGGAGCTGGTGGCCCGGGCCGTCTATCAGCACAGCACCCGGGCGGACAAGCCGTTTCTGATCATCAACTGCGTGGCCATCCCCGAAAGCCTCCTCGAGAGCGAACTCTTCGGCTACGAAAAAGGGGCTTTCACCGGCGCGGCCCACCGCCGGGTGGGGAAAATCGAGCAAGCCCACACGGGAACCGTCTTTCTGGATGAGATCGGCGACATGCCCTTCAGCCTCCAGTCGAAAATGCTCCGGCTGCTCCAGGAAAAGAGCATCGAGCGGCTCGGGGGCCGGGAGACGGTCCCGGTGGACGTCCGGATCATCGCCGCTACCAACCGGGACCTGGAAGCGGCCATCGCCGACGGCCGGTTCCGGGAGGACCTCTACTATCGCCTGGAGGTGGTCACCATCAGCCTGCCTCCCCTGTCCCAACGGAGCGGCGACATTCCGCTCATGACCCAGTACTTCCTCAGACGCTACGCCGCCGATATGGGCTGCGATAACCCCGGCATCACCGACGAAGCCATGGGCGTCCTAAATGCCCACCTCTGGCCGGGCAATGTCCGGGAGCTGGGCAACGTCATCCAGAAAGCCCTCATCTTCAACCGGGGGGCTCCGGTGAGCCCCGACGAGGTCCGCCAGGCCATCACCGAAAAGACCCCGGCCCTCCCCGCCGAACCGGAGGCGATGGACACCGGTTTAACCCGGTGGGCCCGTAATCAGCTCAAGCGCCCCCGGGAAAACCTGTTTGACGACTGCATGGATCAGGTCGCCCGGATATTGATCAGCGAAACCCTTAACCTCACCGGCGGGAACCGGTCCCAGGCCGCCCGCCTTCTGGGCCTCTCCCGACCTACCCTCCACGCCAAGATCGATAAGTACGGGTTGAAGCTCGAGACCTCCGTCAAGGACGACTAACACGGCGGCCGGCCAATGCCCCCGAAAGACCGGTATCCAAAGAGGCCGACCTCTGGTATAATCAAGCCTGGCACCGAACCCCATCCAGGGAAAGGAGGGCTCCCATGGAAAAACATCCGGCACTCGACGTGGACCATGGATTTTTCGCCACCCGACAGCTCGACTCGGTGGTGGAATTCCGCTTCAAGGAAAACATCTTCCGGCACGCCACGAATCTGACCAACCGGGACCTGCTCCAGAGCTATTTCGACGGCATCGCGAGCCGCAAGGAGATCAAGGTCATCGTGATCAACTCGGCCGAGGCCCACACCGGCTGCGATGAGTACGTCAACTTCTTCCGCCTCTTCCGGGACGGCTGGGAACGAAACGACATCCGGCGGCTCTGCAACGTCATCAACCAGATCATCCTGACCATCATGGAGCTCAACAAGCTGGTGATCCACGTCAACAGCGGCAAGGTGATCTCGCTGTTCATGAACATCGGCCTGGCCTGCGACTACCGGGTCGTGGCCGACGATACCGTGTTTCAGAACCCTTACCTCGACCTGGGGCTCCTGTCCAAGGGCGGCGGCGCCTTTTTCCTGACCCGGCTGCTCGGCCCCAGCCGGGCCTACGAGGTCCTTCTGCTCAACCGGGAGATCACCGCTGAAAAGGCCCTGGCCCTGGGGATCGTCGATCGGGTGGTCCCGGCGGCGGAGCTGGAGTCCACCGCCCTGGAGCTGGCCCGGCGGTTCGCCGACAACCCCGGCCGGTCCCTCTCCGGAGTCAAGCGGCTGGTCCAGTTCTCCATGCGCGACATCCGGGATTACCTCGACTACGAAAACCAGGAGATCTTCCGGATCGTCGATTCCCCCGACTTCGGAAGCCAGGTGGGGTGCGAGGGAGGGTAGCGGGAGCGTGGGGAGGTTCCGCTCCCCACGGTCGCTCAAGCCCACGGACCGCTTAGCTCAGCGTTCCCGTGCGGGGCTCCGAGCCCGCTCCACCTGGAGACCGCCACTGAATCCGCAACCCCGTTATGGATCAAAAAAGACATATAACGCCTTTTTTATATTGACACATTCTCTCTTATTGCCTGTTAACGCTTTATGAGCAAGGGATATGATTTTGAGTGGGACTCCAAAAAAGACGAGCAAAACCAGAGAAAACATGGGATTTCTTTCGCTCTGGCACAGCTTGCTTTTCTGGATTCTGATCGTGTCATCCTTGAAGACCTTGAACACAGTGAAAATGAAAAACGGTTTTACTGCCTTGGCAGGGTTTCCGACGGGATCATGACGGTTAGGTTTACATACGGGAAGAACACAATCAGAATAATCGGCGCTGGATATTGGCGGAAAGGAAAGAAAATCTATGAAAGAGAAAATCAAATACACGGACGAACCAATGGGGAAAGTTAAGATCATTTCTGACTTTCTTCCATCACCGGAAGAACTTGCTTTAAAAGATGAAACAGTCAAAGTTACGCTTACGTTAAGCAAAACGAGTATTGATTTTTTCAAGAAAGAAGCTGAGAAATATAATACTCAATATCAAAAGATGATTCGCAGGCTTCTTGATGAATATACCGCCCATCAATAACCGCGGATCCATCATGGGGATAGGGAGAAGCCTTGCGGCTGCCCCATCTCACAACACGCAGCGTAAGTTGCAACATACATCACACCCCAGCGAGCAAGAATCCACTGAATTTTAGTTCGAGCTTTTTCAAGGGTCGGTAAAGACAGGGGGTGTAAGGCCAAGAGGCTTAATATATTCAACCGGATACTCTTGCCTACATTCAACACCCTTGTCAACCAACCCCGGGGAATTAAATAATAAGATATTTATCGTGAAAATCCGAGACGCCGGTGCTCCAATCGGAAAATTCAGAACCACGAATAAACACGAATTCACACTAATTTTTAATTCTAATTCGTGTTTATTGGTGTTAATTCGTGGTTAAAAGCCATTTTCATGCACGGGGGTGATCGTGGTCCCTGACCCGATCATGAGGGTTTATCTCTGGACATTTGACCTGGTTTAAGGAATGCCTCTCCAAGATCGACAAGGGAATCGAATCTGAACTAGGAGGGACATAATGAAACCGCAAATCTTGCAATCACTGAAAATCACCCAAGTCAACTGGCTCCCGGTCGTCCGGGCCTTTATCGAGCGGATTGAGCTCCAGTCCACTGTTGACCGGCTGGTTCCCGGTGAGACGGCGGGTTCCGCCAGCCAGGTGGTCATGGGTCTGGTAATGGACGCGCTGTCCGGCCGGATGCCGCTGTTCCGGCTTCAGGAATTCTTTCCAGTTGAGGATCGGGAGACCTTGTTTGGCCGGGAGATTCCCGCGGAAATCTTTTCGGACCGCCATGTCGGCCACGTCCTGGACAAGCTTTTCGAATCGGGCACGCCGAAGATCTTTTCGGAAATCGCCCAAAAAGCGGTCCAGGTCTTTGAGATCGATTCATCCCATCTGCATAGCGGTATCATGTCCGTGAGTCTTTACGGAGATGCCGACTGGATGGACCCGCCCCCTCAAAGCGAGCAGGGCGGGAGAGAGAAAAAGAAGATAGCTCCCCATCAGTTTCTCGTTTCCATCCTGTGCTTCGAAGACAACATTCCCATCTTCTGCAAGCCTGAAGACGGCGAGGCCTCGGACAAAACGATCCACAGCCGGCTGCTTCCGGAGATCTCACGTCTCATGACCCGCCACGAGCTCGGCGAAGGACACTCCGTTTACGTCGCCGACTCGGCGCTGATCACGGGCCCCAATCTGGAAAAGATGGCCGGGCTCCGGTTCCTCGGCCGGATGCCGGCCAGCTTCCCGGAACGCGGCCGGGTGGTCCGGGAAGCGGTTGAAGCGGACCAGTGGATCGAAATCGGAGCGCTGAGTCAAAGTGAGGCTTCGGCCAAACGCCCGGCAACGCATTACCAGGCGCACGAATCCAATGTGTCGATTGATGGAAAAACCTACCGGGCCATCGTGATCCATTCCAGCGATCATGACAAACGGCGGCAGAAACCCATCGACCGGGCCGTCGAAAAAGAGCGAAAAAAGCTGGAGAAGCTGGCTCGGGACATCCAGGCCAATCCGTTTTCATGCCGGGCCGACGCCGAGCGCGAGGCGGCCCGGCTGTCCCGCCCGGGGACCTATCACCGGGTCCGGGCGGAGATCCGGGAAATTCCCCGGTTCGGGAGAGGCCGCCCGGCGAAGCACCAGCCAAGAGTCCCCTCGCGCATAGACTACGGGATTACACTTCGGGTCGAACCGGATCCGGAAAAGCTGAAAGGTTCTCGAATGGAGGCCGGCTGCTTTGTCCTGATCACCAACATCCCGGAAACGGATGCGGCATTCGGCTCCGCCAAGGCCCTCTTGAGCCTCTACAAAGACCAGACCGGGGTCAAGAGGAGCTTCGGGTTCTTGAATGATCCGGCCGTCGTCAATGCCGGATTCCTCAACAGTCCGGCCCGCGTCGAGGCGCTGGGACTCATTCTGGTCATCGCCCAGTTAATCTGGCGGCTGATCGAGCGGACCCTCCGGCGGTACGTGGAAGAAACGGGCGAAACCCTGCCGGGCTGGGATGGGAAACAGACCGCCCGGCCGACGGCGTTTATGATGACGACCAAGCTCAATCATATCTTCGTCATTAAAATTAACGGTCAAAGAGGCTTGGCAAACCCGTTGACCCCCCAACAGCTCGACTATCTCAAAGCCCTTGGCCTAACCCCTCGAGTCTTTACCGATCCTTAGAAAAAAGCGGGATAGAATTCAGGGGATTCCCGTTCGATGGGGTGTGGAATATATATCGCAATTTCCCAAATCCAACTCACGGTACCGACTGACACAACATTACCGACTATGCCCACTTCCATTCTGACGCCGCGACTATCGCTGAACAAAGCATTTCTGAAGGTCAAACCCAGCCGCCGGTCCATTGAGCTGTTCCGGACGGGTTTATTGAAACTGTTGGACCGCGTGGATTTCACGGAATCCGAGGAGTTCCACAAAAACCTGGTGGCCGACTTTCTGAAACAGACCTATTACGCGCCGGATTATTTCATCAACACCAAAGGCCGAAACGATCTGGTCATCCACACGGGCAAGAACGCCAAGAGCCCGGTCGGCGTGATCATCGAAGCCAAAAAGCCCGGCAACACGCCTGAGATGATCCGGACGGATCGATTCAATACCAAGGCATTACAAGAGCTGGTGCTCTATTACCTTCGCGAGCGCGTCACCCAAAACAATCTGGACCTCAAGCATCTGGCCGTCACTAATATCCATGAATGGTTCGTGTTCGACGCCACGACCTTTGAAAAGGCATTTATCGCCAATAAAGCCTTACTCCGACGGTTCGCCGATTTTGAGGCAAAACGCCTGTCAGGCACCACCACCGATTTTTTCTACAGGGAAATCGCGGCTCCGGCCATCTCGGCGGCGGCCGACAACCTGACCTGCACCCATTTTAATCTCCATGATTTCGAATCCCGATTGCGGGCTGACGGAGCCGAAGCCGCCGGCAAGCTCATCCCCCTGTTCAAGTTTTTCTCACCCGAGCACCTCCTGAAGCTCCCGTTCGCCAATGACAGCAATAGCTTGGACAAAACCTTTTACGCGGAGCTCC
This sequence comes from uncultured Desulfobacteraceae bacterium, assembly GCA_964633575.1. Classification (GTDB taxonomy): domain Bacteria; phylum Desulfobacterota; class Desulfobacteria; order Desulfobacterales; family JAABSP01; genus CAYNGG01. The sequence goes on along the minus strand of CAZWGY010000058.1, from coordinate 4,284 downwards.
TTCACATCATCGGGCTCACTGAAACCAAGCACAAAGGCAGGAAAATCATTGAGCGGAAACCGAAAGGGCGACGCGACCCCGGCTCCCTTTTGGAAAACACCATTGATCAGCTCGACACGCTGGATATCATCAGTCGGATGAAAACCGTCAAGCGATTCGGCGACTCCCATTCGGATCGCCTGTTTCATGTCGCTTTGGAGCTGGTCATCACCTGGATCAACCGGGTGCTTTTCCTGAAACTCCTTGAAGCTCAGCTTATTACCTATCACAAGGGCAGCGCCGCCTACGGCTTTTTGAATGCCGACCGGATTTCCGATTTCGACTCGCTCAACAGCTTATTTTTTCAAGTGTTGGCCCGGAGACCGGCGGATCGCGACCCCGATGTTCAATCGGCTTTCAGTCATGTACCCTACTTGAACAGCTCACTTTTCGAGCCCTCTGAAATCGAACAAAACAGCATCTTCATCAGCAACCTGCGGGATGGCAAAATCCTGCCGCTACCGACAACCACGGTGCTGAAGGAGGACACCGGCAAGCGCACCGCCGGCAACATGAACACCCTTCATTATCTCTTCGCGTTTCTGGATGCCTACGACTTTGCCAGCGAAGGCGCCGAAGACATCCAGGAAGAACATAAATCCCTGATCAATGCTTCCGTGTTGGGGCTGATTTTCGAAAAAATCAACGGCTACAAGGAAGGCTCTTTTTTCACGCCCGGCTTCATCACCATGAAGATCAGCCGGGATGCCCCGCGGCGAGCCGTGGTGCGGAAATTCAATGAGGCGAAAGGCTGGTCCTGCCGGACCCTCGATGAGGTTTATGATCGCATCGAGGACCGGGAGGAGGCCAACAGGATTGTCAACAGCCTGAAGATCTGCGACCCCGCCGTGGGCTCCGGCCATTTTCTGGTATCCGCGTTAAACGAGCTGATCGCCATCAAACACGAATTGAAAATCTTGCGGGACCGCCAGGGCAAACGCCTGAAAGAGTACGCCGTCGAAGTGGTCAACGACGAGCTGGTCATTACCGACGACGACGGCGAGCTGTTCGAATACCATCCTCAAAACCCCGAAAGTCAGCGGGTGCAGGAAACCCTGTTTCACGAAAAGCAGACCCTGATCGAAAACTGCCTCTTCGGCGTTGACGTAAACCCCAATTCCGTGAAAATCTGCCGTCTTCGGCTGTGGATTGAGCTGCTGAAAAACGCTTATTACAAAAACGCCACGGATCTGGAGACCCTGCCCAACATCGACATTAACATCAAACAGGGCAATTCCCTGATCAGCCGGTTCCCACTCGATGCGGATTTAAGCCGCGCCCTGAAAAAGAGCAAATGGACCATCAGCGGATACCGCCTGGCCGTCCAGACCTACCGCAACGCGCACAACAAAGCGGAAAAGCGCGAGATGGAACGCCTCATGGCCGAGATTAAAAGCGATTTCCGCTCGGATATCGCCTCCAACGACCCGAAGATGAAACGCCTGAGAAAGCTGCAAGGAGAGCTTTCCGACCTGACCCGGCAATATCCCGTGTTTGAGCTGACGAAAACGGAAAAAGCGGAGTGGACGAAAAAAGTCAACCGGCTCACGGCCGACATCGAAAAGCTGGAGCATGAAATCGAGGCGATCAAGCACAACAAGATCTATGAAAACGCCTTTGAATGGCGCTTCGAGTTTCCCGAGGTCCTTGATGAAAAGGGAGACTTTGTCGGCTTCGACGTGGTGGTCGGCAATCCGCCGTATATCCGGCAGGAAGCATTCAAGGACCTGAAAAGCTATTTACAAAGCCATTTTCAAACCTTCAAGGCAACCGCCGATCTGTACGTTTACTTCATCGAGCAGGGATTGCGGATCTTGCGAGACGGAGGCGAGTTTGCGTTTATCGTGGCCAACAAATGGATGCGGGCGGGCTATGGAGACCGATTGCGGGATTTTATCCAGTCCCACCAAATTCAAACCATTCTGGACTTTGGAGACCTGCCGGTATTCGAAGAAGCCACGACCTACCCATGTATTCTGGAAATCTCCAAAGCGGCACCGGAACCCAGCTTTTCGGCGGCGACCATCGATACCTTGACCTTTCCCGATGGACTGGAGAAATATCTGGAAAGCAGTCGAATCGAAGTGTTGACGGATGAGCTCCATGAACGGGGTTGGACCTTGACGGATGCCAAAGCGCAAAAACTGTTGGCCAAGCTGAGGAAAACGGGGATACCACTGGGCAAATATGTTGAAAACCGAATTTATCGAGGCGTTTTGACCGGGCTCAACGAAGCCTTTGTCATTAACGAAGCTACCCGGCAGGAGCTGATAGCCGAAGATCCCAAAAGCGCCGAGGTCATCAAGCCGTTTTTGGCCGGCCGGGATATTAAGCGATATCAGCAGCCGAAAAGCGACAAAT
>CAZWGY010000058.1:0-1784 GCA_964633575.1 uncultured Desulfobacteraceae bacterium | reverse complement strand
GAAGAATTTGAAAAAGATAAAATCATCATTCCGGCAATCGTTAAAAGCGCATCTTACAGCTATGACAAGCAACGCTTCTACAGCAATGACAAGACCACGATTATTCCGACGGCGGATTTGGGGCTGCTTGGCCTGCTAAATTCAAAATTGATTGATTTCTATCTTAAAAATATCGCTTCGACAAAACAAAACGGCTATTTTGAGTACAAGCCCGTTTACATTTCCCAATTGCCGATAGCTCAACCGCCCGACCCCATCAGTGATATATCCAATCAAATCCAAAAGGTTAAAGAGAAATCACCCGATACCGACACCACCGCCCTGGAGCGCGAGATCGATGTGATGGTCTTTAAGCTATACGGCCTGAGCTACGATGAAGTCCTGGTGGTGGCCCCGGACTTCTGGATCAGCCGAAAGGCTTACGAAAGCATTATGCCCCCGAGATAGAAGATAGCCCCCGCCACTTCCACCCAGCCAGCCACCCAAAACGGCTTTTTCCCCTCGACTTGACCCGCCGCCATCCATTGCGCCCGGAGTCAGGTCCACCGCCACCTTGTAATATAGCGCTTCCTCGCCCCCTCCATCCGTCAAAGCTCGACATACAATAAATGTGCCATATTTTCCCACCACCCCCTTGACGCTCCGTCCCTGGTGTTTATCTTTAACTCTGTAAGCGAACGATGACTTTTTAAATCTAATAGCTTACTAATACTTTTGCATGGTTTCGCGATTTGAAAAAAAATTGCGCTACCTGAATAATAAGGAGGAAACGATATGAGCAAAATCATCGGAATCGATCTCGGTACCACCAATTCCTGTGTTGCCATCATGGAAGGCGATGACCCCAAGGTCATCACCAACCCCGAGGGCGGACGGACCACGCCGTCTGTTGTCGCGCTGTCCCAGAGCGGAGAGCGGCTGGTCGGGCAGGTCGCCAAGCGGCAGGCCATTACCAACCCGGAGCAGACGGTCTTCGGCGTCAAGCGCCTGATCGGGCGGAAGTTCGACTCCCCGGAGGCCCAGCGGGACGCCAAGGTCCTGCCTTATCAGATCGAGCGGGCATCCAACGGCGACGTCCGGATCAACCTCAAGGGCAAGCAGTATAGCCCGGCGGAGATTTCGTCCTACATTTTAGGCACCATTAAGAAGGCGGCCGAGGACTACCTGGGCGAGACGGTCACCGACGCGGTGATCACCGTGCCGGCCTATTTCGACGACAGTCAGCGCCAGGCCACCAAGGACGCCGGAAAGATCGCGGGGCTTAACGTCCGGCGGATTATCAACGAGCCCACCGCGGCATCGCTGGCCTACGGGCTCGATAAGAAGACCGAGGAAAAGATCGCCGTCTTCGACCTCGGCGGCGGGACCTTCGACGTTTCGATCCTGGAGATCGGCGACGGGGTCTTCGAGGTGAAGTCCACCAACGGTGACACCCATCTCGGGGGCGAGGACTTCGACCTCCGGATCATCGATTACCTGGCCGACGAGTTCAAAAAGGACCAGGGCATCGATCTTCGGAACGATAAAATGGCGCTCCAGCGGCTCAAGGAAGCCGCCGAAAAGGCCAAGATGGAGCTGTCCGGCGCCATGGAGACCGACGTCAACCTGCCGTTTATCACGGCGGACGCCAGCGGACCCAAGCACCTGAACATCAAGATCACCCGGGCCAGGCTCGAAAGCCTGGTGAGCGATCTTCTGGACAATCTGGAAGCCCCTTGCCGGACGGCCTTAAAGGACGCCGGCCTGAGCGCCGATGACGTCAAGGAGGTCATCCTGGTGGGCGG
>CAZWGY010000057.1:0-15220 GCA_964633575.1 uncultured Desulfobacteraceae bacterium | reverse complement strand
ACTGAGGGCTGAGTGATGAGGGGCACCCCTGGGAGCGCGGGCGTCCCGCCCGCACTGGGAACACGGGCGTCCCGACTGAGGGCTGCTATAGACCTCCGATGTTCCCAAAAAATTCCGAAACCTCGGAGGTCTGATGAGGACTGAGGGCTGGTTGAAACGAAACCCGCGATCATAAATCTAAAATCGAAAATCATAAATCTAAAATCCCAGTGACGGAGGACATAAGATGGAATCGCCTTTTGAACCGGTGATCGTGGCGTTCGTGTGCAATTGGTGCACTTACACCGCCGCCGACCTGGCCGGCACCTCCCGGCTGATGTACCCCAAAAACGTCCGGCTCATCCGGGTAATGTGTACCGGGATGGTGGACCCTCAGTATGTGATCAAAGCCTTTCTGGAGGGGGCCGACGGGGTGCTGGTCAGCGGGTGTCATCCCGGCGACTGCCACTATATCAACGGCAACTTCAAGGCCAGGCGGCGGATCAAGCTCTTAAAGGAGATCCTCCCGCGGTTCGGATTTAACCCGGAGCGGCTCCGGCTGACCTGGATCGGGGCGAGTGACGGGATTCAGTTCGCCGAGACCATGGGGGAGCTGGTCCGCCAGTTGAAAGAGCTGGGGCCGAGCCAGGCCCGGATGAAGATGGTGATCTGACCCAGGAGTGTCCATCCAGGAAATGGATGGGCACCAGTAAGGAGTGACCGATGCCTAAGACATCGACCATTGACGTCGGCGACGGCGGCGCCCCGGAGGCGATCCGGGAGCTGTTGCGCGGCGTCCTGACTCAGGATGAGATCGAAGCGGTCCTGGTGTCCCGACACCTGCCGGTGGGCCGGACCGTCATGCCCACCCTGGTGAGCGACCCCGAGGCTTTGGACGGCGCCGATCCGCTGGCGCCGGCCTTTCCCATGAACGCGGCCAAGCTCGTCTCCCGCCTCACCCGACGGCCGGCCGGCGGCAAGATCGCCGCCGTGATGCGCCCCTGCGAAATCCGGGCCTTTGTCGAGCTGGTCAAGCTCAAGCAGGCCATGCCCGACGACCTGATCATCATCGGGATCGACTGCCCGGGGGCCTTTGCCAACACCGACTACCCCCGGTTTGCCGGAGACGACGGCGAGGCGGCCACTTCCCGGTTCATCTCGGCGGCCGTAAACGGCGAGGGGTTTCCCGATGACCTGTCCCTCATGACGGCCTGCCGGGCCTGCGAGCACCCGGTGCCCGAGGGGGCTGATCTCGCCATCGGCCTCTTGGGGGACGACCCGGGCCGGCGGCTGACCGTGACGGCCGAAACCGAGCGCGGAGAAGCGCTGCTAAACGGCCTGAAGCTGAAGGATGGCTCGCCCCCCGATGGCCGGGCCGCCGCTGTCGAGGCTCTGGTGGCCGAACGGAAAGCCTTTCGCGACGAGATGTTCGCGGACACCGAGGCCCGGACCGACTCCCTGGAGAAGCTCACCGAATACCTCTCCGGCTGCATCAACTGCTACAACTGCCGGGTGGCCTGTCCGGTCTGCTATTGTAAGGAGTGCGTCTTCGTCACCGACGTCTTCAACCATGAGCCGGCCCAGTATTTGCGGTGGGCGGAGCGGAAAGGGGCCATCAAGATGCCCACCGACACCGTCTTTTACCACATCACCCGCCTGGCCCACATGAGCACCGCCTGCGTGGGGTGCGGCCAGTGCTCCAATGCCTGCCCCAACGACATCCCGGTGATGGAGCTTTTCCGGACCGTCTCCCGACACACCCAGGCGGCTTTCGACTACCTGGCCGGCCGGGACCTCGACGAGGCGCCACCGCTGTCGGTGTTCCGCGAGGCGGAATTTCCCGAGGTGGTGGGGATTCAATAAAGGAGGCGCCTTGAGCAGAAAAAGCAGAAAGATCGGACGGGCCCTCGTGGTCGGCGGCGGCATCAGCGGCATTCGGTCCGCCCTTGACCTGGCGGAATTCGGTTACGGCGTCACCCTCATCGACCGGGCCGACCATCTGGGAGGGATTTTGAGTCAACTGGATCACCAGTTTCCCACCGACCGGTGCGGGATGTGCAAGATGTTGCCCCTGGTGGACCGGGACGCCGCCTCTCAGTATTGTCTCCGCAAGGGGCTGTTCCACGAAAACATCGACATCCGCCTGGGCACCGAAATGATCGGCGTCGAGGGCGATCCCGGCGCGTTCCAGGTTACCCTCCGGCAGAAGGCCGACTGGGTGGACCCCGACCGGTGCGTCGGCTGCGGCCTCTGCGCCGAGGTCTGTCCGGTGGAGGTGCCCGACCCTTTCAACGAGGGGCTGTCCACCCGAAAGGCGATCTATCTCCCGACTCCTCACACCATCCCCAACCCCTATCGGATCGACACCGGAGCCTGTACCCGGTGCGGGGAGTGCGAACGGGTCTGTCCCACCGACGCCATCCGGGTCAGCGGCGAGGACCGCCGGGGGTTCAGGATTCTGGTGGTGGACGACGAGCTGATCGTCCGGGACTCCTTAAAGGAATGGCTCGACGAGGAAGGCGGCTTTTCAGTGGAGACCGCCGGGTCCGGGGAAGAGGCCCTCGAGAAACTCGACGCGGCAGACTATCAGCTCATGCTCCTGGACATCAAGATGCCGGGGACCGACGGGGTCGCCGTCCTGGAGCGGGCCATCGAGGCTCATCCAAACCTGATCGTGGTGATGATGACGGCTTACGCCACCGTGGAGACCGCCGTCGAGGCCATGAAGATCGGAGCCCTCGACTACCTCATCAAGCCCTTTGACCCGGACGCCCTCATCCCCAAGGTGGTGGAGATCTACGAGCAAAAGGAGATCAGCCGGCTTCCCCGGATCGAGGTGGGGGCCATCGTCCTCGCCGGAGGCAACACCTATTACAACCCGGCCGACGGGAAGAACACCTACGGCTACCGCCAGATCCCGGACGTGGTCACCGGCCTGGAATTCGAGCGGATGCTCAACCACGCCGGCCCCTATGCCGGAAAGCTCCAGCGGCCCTCCGACGGCGGGTCGGTGGAAAAGATCGCCTGGATTCAGTGCGTCGGGTCCCGGGACCTCCAGTCGGACGCCGATTTCTGCTCCAACGTCTGCTGCATGTACGCGGTCAAGGAGGCCCGGCTGGCTCAGGACTGGGCGAGACAAACCGGCGCAACCGTCGAGACGACTATCTACTATATGGACATGCGGACCTTCGGGAAATCCCACCAGCGCTACCGGGACGAGGCCGAGGCCCAATGGGGGGTCCGGTTCCGCCGGGGCCGGATTCATTCGGTGATCGCCGATCCCAGGGGCGAGGGAGTCCGATTTCTCTTCATGGACGCCGACGGCGAGCGGCATCTGGAGCGCTGCGACCTGATTGTCCTCTCGGTGGGCCAGCGGCCGGCTCCGGGCACGGCAGCCTTTGCCGAAATGATGGCCCTGTCGGTCAATCCCTGGGGATTTGTCCAGCCGGCGCCCCTGTCCCTGACCGACACCGAGCGGCAGGGGATCGTCATGGCCGGCGGGTTTTCCGGCTTAAAGGAGATCGGGGACGCGGTGACCGAGGCGTCCGCCGCCGCCCTGTCGGCATCCCGAACGATCCACGGCGCCGGCGGGGGACTTGCCCCGACCGACTCCGATCCAATCGACCGGCGGGATGTCTCCCGGGAGCCGCCCCGGACCCTGGTGGCGTTGTGTACCTGCGGCGACGACCTGGCTCCGGCCATGGACGGACGGGAGCTCGAAGGACGGCTCGGCCGGGACCCGAGCGTGGCCGGGACGGTCCGGATTCAAAGGATCTGCACCGCCGAGGGGTGGGGCGAACTGGAGTCGGCCGTTGATGCCAAACGGCCCAACCGGATTCTCGTCGGAGCCTGCCTCCCCTACGTCTATAACCGGAAGATCCGCGCTCTGGCCGATCGGGCCAGGCTCGACCCGGGGCTTGCCGACGTGGTGGACCTCCGGACCCCGGCCTTTTACGAGACCACCGGCGACGGCGTGTCCGCCGCCGATGTCGGGGCTCGGATGGAAGGAGCTCTCCGGACCGGCCTGGCCCGGCTCCGGCGGGTTTCGCCTGACCCGGCTCCCACCGTCCCGGTCTTTCAACGGGCGCTGGTGGTGGGCGGCGGGATCGCGGGGATGACCGCCGCCCTGGCCATCGCCGACCACGGCTTTCCCGTGGACCTGGTGGAGCGGGACGCCGAGCTGGGAGGGAACCTCCGGTGGATTCGCCGGACCCTGGACGGCCAGGAGATCAAGCCCCTGCTTGAGGAGACCGCGGCCCGGGTGGAAAAGCACCCGTCCATCACCCTCCACACGGAAACCCGAGTGGCCGGGAGCGCCGGGTCCGTGGGCAGGCTCCACACGACCCTCGAAGGGCCGGACGGCGCCGTCGAGACGGTCGAGCACGGCGCGGCCGTCATCGCCACCGGCGGCGGCGAGGTTCCCGGTGCCGAGGTCGGGTTCGGCTACGGCGAAAGCGACCGGGTGATCACCCAGCGGGAGCTGGAGATCGGCCTGGCCGACGGCAATGTCGATCCATCGGCCCTCGACACGGTGGTGATGATCGGCTGCGCCGGGACCCGGAAAGAGCCTCGGAACTATTGCAGCCGGGTCTGCTGCGCCACCGCCCTGAAGCACGCGGTCGAGCTCAAGGACGCTCACCCGGACCTCTCGGTTTACATGCTCTACCGGGACATGATGAGCTACGGCTTCACCGAGACCTATTTTACCGAGGCCCGGCGGAAAGGGATTATCTTTATCGCCTACCCGGCGGAGACTCCGCCCGGAGTGACCGTTGACGAAAGCGGGGTTCGGGTGGAGGCCCGGGACCCGGTGCTCGGCCGTGAGGTGGAGATCAGCGCCGACCTCGTGGTCCTGGCCGCCGGAGTGGTTCCGTCCCTCCCGGTCGAGCTGGCCGCCGCCTTCGGAGTCCCCACCGACGCCGACGGGTTTTTCCAGGAAGCCGATTCCAAATGGCGGCCGGTGGACGCCCTGCGGGAAGGGATTTTTGCCTGCGGCCTGGCTCATTCGCCCCGGAACATCCCCGAATCCATCGCCACCGCGGCGGCGGCGGCTCAGCGGGCTCTCCGGCTTCTGTCCCGAAAGGAGCTTCCGGCCGGCCGGGTGGTGGCCGAGGTCCGGGAGAGCCTCTGCGCCCTCTGCGAACGGTGTATCGAGACCTGTCCTTACGGAGCCCGGTCGCTGTCGGCCGAGGGGGACCGGGTGGAGGTGGACCCGGCCTTATGCCAGGGCTGCGGGGCCTGCGCCGCCATCTGCCCCAACTCGGCATCCTACGTGGAAGGGTTCGCCTTTGACCAGATGCTGGAGATCATCGACGCCGCGCTGGTCTGATTCGGGATCAGCGCCCCGTCGTCAACCGAGGCATTGAACATCATTTCGGCGGACTGAGATCCGGTCCGCCGTCAAACCTAACCCCCCTGTGGCCCCCCTTCCCTGAAGGGGGGATTGACACGGCATGACAATCCATGTCACCCCCCTCTCCTTTAGGGGAGGGGGCCGGGGGGAGGGGTGAGATGAACATGGCCCCAATCCATCGAAAACGGGAGACACCCATGACTGCGCCGCAACCATCCCAGAAACCGGCCGATACCGGCCCCGCCGCCGTTCCACCCGACCCCCGGGAGGTCGAGCTGCTGGAGGCGGTCCGGGAGATGGTCCGGCCCTGCATCCAGTGCGGGACCTGTACCGGCTCCTGCCCCAACGCCTTTGCCATGGACCTCACTCCCCGCCGGATGTGGCGGACGGTCCTGGTGGGGGACCCGGATGAGCTGCTGGGGAGCAAGACCTTCTCGCTCTGCTCGGTCTGCTACACCTGCACGCTCCGGTGTCCCCGGGGCCTGCCGCTCACCGAGGCCATGAGCCGGTTGAAACAGATAGCGGCCCGCCGGAAGCTTCCGGTTCACCGGACCGGGGAGGCTTTTTACCAGCAGTTTCTCAACAGCGTCCGCCGGCACGGCCGGGTTCGGGAGATGGAATTCATGACCCGGTATTTCATCTCCCTGAAAAACCCGATGCTCCCCTTCCGCTTCACCCCCCTGGGCTTCCGGCTGCTGGTCAGGGGAAAGATCGAGCTGAAAAACCCGCTGGCCGGTCCCTCGGCCGGGTCCCTGGACCGGCTTTTCGCCAAGGTCGAAGCCCTTGAGGAGGAGGCCCCATGACATACCTCTACTATCCCGGCTGCTCCTTGACGGGTACGGCCCGGGAGTATGACATCGCTACCCGGGCCGCCCTGTCGGCCCTGGATGTCGAGCTCACCGAGCTGGCCGACTGGGTCTGCTGCGGCGCATCGGCCGCGGAGGCCACCAGCCAGCTCCTCTCCCTGGCCCTCCCGGCGGTCAACCTGGCCATTGCCCGGCGGACCCATCCGGGCCGGGATCTCCTGGTGCCCTGCTCCGCCTGCTACCTGAACCTCAAAAAGGCGGCTGAAAAGATCCCCAAAGACGAGGCCCTGAAGGAACGGATCTCGGCGGTCCTCGCCGTGGATGACCTTCGCCTTGACGGCCCGGTCCGGGTCCGGCATCTCCTGGACGTCCTTGTCCGGGACATCGGCCCGGCCGCCGTGGCGGACCGGGTCGTCCGGCCCCTGTCCGGGATGACCATCGCCCCTTATTACGGCTGCCAGTGCATCCGGCCCTACGTCGAGTTCGACGATCCCGAGGCGCCCCGGTCCATGGAGGGCCTCATCGCGGCGACCGGCGCGACGATCCACGAGTGGGACATGGGCGGGCGATGCTGCGGGGCCGCTCATATCAACACCAAGATGGACGTGGGGCTCACCCTGGTCGAGGCGATCCTCCGGCAAGCCCGGGGAGCCACCGCGGTGGTCACCGTCTGCCCCATGTGCCAGATGAACCTGGAGGCCTACCAGAAAGCGGTCTCGGCCCGGGCCGGTCTGGATCTCCGGGTGACGGTCCTCTATCTCCCCCAGCTCCTCGGGCTGGCCATGGGGCTGACCGAGGCCGAGCTGGGCATTGACAAGAACCTGGCGGTCACGCCGGCCTTCCGGACGGCCCCGGCGGCGGCTCCCGAGCCCCGGCTCGACTCGGCGGCGGCCGGTTGACCCGGTTCGGTAAGACGGTCTTCCGACGATGATTCCGATCGTTCGAAATATCCGGCACAGCCTGGTCTCCAAGCTCATCGTCGTGGTGGGGTTGACGGTCCTGGTGAGCTTTTCCGTCTGGGCCTTTTTCAACATCCGGTACCAGCGGGACCAGCTCATGGGCCAAATCTTAAACGGCGCGGCCCGGATGAGCAACACCATCAAGCTGGGCACGCACTACGCCATGATGAGCAACTCCCGGGACGATATCAACCAGATCATCAACAACATCGCTCGGCAGCAGGACATCGAGACCATCCGGATCTACAACAAGGACGGCCAGATCAAGTTTTCCAACCGGACCTCCGAGGTGGAGCAGACCACCAACATCAAAGAGGAAGCCTGCAACATCTGTCACAACGCCGATCCGCCCCTGTCCGAGCTCGACGCGAGCCGGCGGACCCGGTTCATCCGGTCCCCCGAGGGCTACCGCCAGCTCGGAATCATCAGCCTCATCCCCAACGAGCCGAGCTGCTGGACCGATGCCTGCCACGTCCACCCCAAGGACCAGACCAAGCTCGGGGCCCTGGAAGTCGTCTTCTCCATGAAGGAGACCGACAAGGACATCCGGCGGTTCCAGGAGGGGATCATCTTTTTCGCCATATCCTTTTTCTTCATTACCTCCCTGATCATCTTCTTTTCCATGTACCGCCTGGTCAAGCAGCCCATCGTCCGGCTCATCGGCGAAACCGCCCGGATCGCCACCGGGAATTACGATGCCCGGGTCCAGATCCAGCGTGAGGACGAGGTGGGCAAGCTCGCCCGGGCCATCAACCGGATGGCCATCGACATCGACCGGCACCAGACCGAGCTCAAAAAACAGCGAAACGAATTCCAAACCCTCTTCGAACACGTCCCCTGCGAGATCGCGGTCATTGACCGGGATTTCCGGCTCATCGGCTACAACCAGAAATTCGCCGATAAATTTAACCCGAAAAAGGGGGATTTCTGTTATCATGCCTACAAGGGGCGGGATAGAAAGTGTGAGGACTGCCCCGTCGAGCTGACCTATCGGGACGGCAAGCCCCATTTCGGCGAGGAAACCGGCACCCACCGCGACGGCAGCATCGCCCATTGGATCTACGTCACCACGGCCCTCCGGGACCCCCGGGGCGAGATCTTCGCCGCCATGGAGATGAGTCTCGACATCACCGAAATGCGGATTCTAGAAGACCGGCTGGAGAAGTCGGAGAAAAAGTACCAGGCCTTTTTCAACAACATCCCCAACCCGGTCTTTGTCCTGTCGGAGGACACCCTGACGATTCTGGACTGCAACCACAGCGTCGAGCCGGTTTACGGCCAGGACCGGGAGAGCTTTATCGGCCAGCCCTTCATAGCGCTGTTTGCGCCGGAGGAGCGGGACCGGTACGAAGAGATGATCCGGACCCACGACACCATCGACCGGGCCATGCAATATCACCAGGAGGGGCGGAAGATCTTCGTCAACATCCGGATCTCTCCTTCCGAGTACGAGGGCCAGAAGGTCTTTCTGGTGACCACTTCCGACATCACCAAGCGGCTCGAGGCCGAGCAGCAGCTTATCCAGGCATGCAAAATGGCCACCATGGGGGAGATGGCCACCGGCGTGGCCCACGAGCTCAACCAGCCCCTGTCGGTGATCAAGACCGCCTCATCTTTTTTCATCAAAAAAGTCCGGCGCAACGAGCCCATCGACACCGATATCCTATGCACCATGTCCGAGGAGATCGACAGCCACGTCAACCGGGCCTCGAAAATCATCAACCACATGCGGGAGTTCGGCCGGAAAACCGACCTCGAGCTGGTCCCGGTCCGGATCAACGATATCATCGACCGGGCCTTCGACATCTTCAGCCAGCAGCTCAAGGTCCGGGGGATCGAGGTGGCCTGGCAACTTCAGGAGGACATCCCCGAGATCCAGGGGGACCCCAGCCGGCTCGAGCAGGTCTTCATCAACCTCCTCATCAACGCCCGGGACGCCATCGAGGAACGATGGGAGCTGGCCGTCAAAACCGGCGGCGGCGACGGCGGCCCCGACAAGCGGATCGACCTGATCAGCCGGCGCGAGGGGGACCGGGTGATCGTTGAGGTGGCCGACACCGGAAGCGGCATTCCGCCCCAGATCGCCGACAAGATCTTCGAACCCTTTTTCACCACCAAGGAAGTGGGCAAGGGCACCGGCCTCGGCCTGTCCATCAGCTACGGGATCATCCAGGACTGCGGCGGGACCATTACCCTCGACACCAGCCGGGCCGAGGGCACCGCTTTTGTCCTCTCCTTTCCCATCCCGGCGGATGCCGGCAAGGCCGACGGGCCGCTTGTCCCCCATTGCTACTGGGAGGCATGATCGGAGCCCCCGGCCGACCGCCCGCCGGCCAAGGATCGAGAGCGGACGAGATGGATGAGATGTTGATCCAATACGGCCAGATGGGCCAGATCTTCGACTGCCTCTCTTTGGGGGTGATCATCCTGACCCCTGACCGTCGGATCGCCGGCTTCAACCGCTCCGCCGAACTGCTGACCGGACGCCGGGAGGCCGAGGTCCTGGGCCGGCCCTGCTACCGGCTCTTCATGGACTATCTTTGCGGCGGGCGGTGCAAGTACCTCGAGTCCGGGGCCGAGAGCGGCGATGAGGTGGTCACCGACGTGGCCATCTCCGACCTGATCGACGACAGCCACTCCATCACCCGGATCGAGTCGCCCATCTACGACGCCGGGGGCCGGCGGGTGGGCTGCATCGAGGTCTTCCAGGACCATTCGGCATTCAAGGAGCTGATCCAGCGGATTCGGTTCGACGACCTGAAGCTCAAGCTGATCCTCGACAACCTCGACATCGGCATCCTCTCCCTCGACCGGGGCAACCACGTCTCCTTTTTCAACAAGATGGCCGAGACCATCACCGGCTACTCGCGGACGGAGACCCTGGGCCGCCACTGCGAGCGGATCATCGGCACGCCCCTCTACCGGGAGCTGTCCCGTTGCCAGCGCGAGGGGCGAAGCAACGCGGACCTCAAGGCCGGCATCGAGGGTGAGCTGGTCACCAAAGCCGGGGAGACCATCCCGGTCCGAACCCGCTACATCCCGGTGGAAAACGAGGAAGGCCGGGTGGTCGGCGGCCTGGCCACCCTCTCGGACCAGTCGCTCAAGTACCACCTGGAAGGGGCCATCCGGGACCGGTACACCTGCTACGACATGGTGGGCAAGGACCCGGCCATGCGGAAGATCTTCGAAATCCTCCCGGTGGTGGCCGGCAGCAGCGCCACCATCCTCATCGAAGGCCCCACCGGCACCGGTAAGGACCTTTTGGCCAAGATCATCCATCACCTGAGCGGGCGGGCTAAGCAGCCCTTCGTGAAGGTCAATTGCGCCTCACTGCCGGACAACCTTTTGGAGTCGGAGATGTTCGGCTACGTCAAGGGGGCCTTCACCGGCGCTGAACGGGACCGGAGCGGCCGGTTCCGCCAGGCCGACGGCGGGACGATCTTTTTAGACGAGATCGGCGACCTCCCGCTCTCCCTCCAGGCCAAGCTCCTCCGGGTTCTCGAGGACCGGGAGTTCTACCCCCTGGGCTCGGAGAAAACCGTCAAGGTCGATGTCCGGATCATCTCGGCCACCAACCGGAACCTGCGGCAACTGGTGGCCGACAAGGCGTTCCGCGACGACCTCTTCTACCGGCTCAACGTCATGCGCCTGGAGATCCCGCCCCTGGCTGAACGGAAAGGGGATCTGCCGCTTCTCATCCCCCACATCCTGAAGCGGCTGTCCGCCACCCGGGAGCATCCCACGGCCCGGGTTACCGAGGATGCCATGGCCCTGTTGCTCAACCACGACTATCCGGGAAACGTCCGGGAGCTCGAAAACATCCTGGAGCACGCCCTGATCATCTGCCAGGACGGGGTGATCGACCGGCATCACCTGCCGGTGGCCCTCCTTAAGCAGGCTGAGCGTCAGGGCCGGCCGGCCGCGGCCGATCTGCCCGCCGGCGAGCGCCGGGAACGGGCCGAGATCATCGACGCACTCGAACGCCACCGCTGGAACCGGAGCCGAACCGCCCAGTCCCTCGAGATGGACCGCTCCACCCTCTGGCGGAAAATGAAGAAATACCACATCGACCCGGACTCCGCCGGCGCCGCCCCGGGCCGCTGAGACGGCCGGGCGGCCATGCCGACGGCGTGATGTCCGGGACGAGGAAAGGCCATAATGACAAGCAAAATCCTGCTGGTGGATGACGAGGCCGGGATCCGGAAGGTCCTCGGGATTTCCCTGGCCGACATGGGCTACGAAGTCCTGACCGCGGAAAACGGCGAAGAAGCCCTGAAGTTATTTCGGGAGCACAACCCCGCCATCGTCCTCACCGACATCAAAATGCCGGGGATGGACGGGATCGAGGTCCTCCGGAAGATCAAAAAGGAAAACCCCGAAACCGAGGTCATCGTCATCACCGGCCACGGGGACATGGACCTGGCCATCAAAAGCCTGAAGTTCGACGCCACCGACTTCATCACCAAGCCGGTTGACGACCGGGAGCTGGAAAACGCCCTCCGGAAATGCGGGGAACGGATTCTCGTCCGGGAAAAGCTCCGGGACTACACCCATCACCTGGAGGCCCTCGTCCAGCAGAAAACCGAACGGCTGGCCGCCGCCAGCGGGGACGAAGACGAGGCCGAGATGACCCGGCGCTATCAGTCCCTCTTCGACGCCATGCCCGGCTACGTCGCGGTCCTCGACCAGGAACACCGGATCACCGCCGCCAACGGCCAGTTCAAGACCGACTTCGCCTACGACGAGACCGAAAACGCCCGGTGCTACGTGATTCTCAAGGGCCGCCGAGCCCCCTGCAACGACTGCCCCGCCGCCGTCACCTTCGAGGAAGGCCGGGCCGCCCAGTCGGAGATGCGCTACACCACCCGGGCCGGGGATACCCACGACGTCCTCGCCTGGACCACCCCCATCCGGGATGCCGACGGCCGGATCACCCACGTCATGGTCATGGCCACCGACGTGACCCAGATCCTCGACCTCCAGGACCACCTCTCCAGCTTAGGCCTCATGATCGGCTCCGTCTCCCACGGGATCAAGGGGCTCCTCACCAGCCTCGACGGCGGCCTCTACATGCTCGACTCCGGCTTTTCCAAGGACGACCCCAACCAGGTCCAGGAAGGCCTCGACATCGTCAAACTCATGACCGGCCGGATCAAGAACATGGTCCTCGACATCCTCTACTACGCCAAGGAACGGGAGCTCAACCGCGAGCCGGTGGAGATCGAGACCTTCATCGGCGACATCGAGAGCGTGGCCGGTCCCAAGGTCAGCCAGGGTAACATCACCCTCGAAACCGACGTCGCCCCCGAGCTGTCCGGACAAACCGCCGAAATCGACGAGGACCAGATGCGCCTGGCCATGGTCAACCTCGTCGAAAACGCCGTGGACGCCTGCCTCGACGATCATTCCCAAACCGACCACGCCATCCGGATCTCCGCCCGGCAAGACGACGACCACGTGATCTTCGAAGTGGCCGACGACGGGACCGGCATGGACGAAGCCACCCAGGAGAAGATCTTCACCCTCTTTTTCTCATCCAAGTCGAACAAGGGCACCGGAATCGGCCTCTTCGTCACCCAGAAGATCGTCCGCCAGCACGGCGGTGAGATCCGGGTGGAATCGACGCCGGGGGAAGGATCGCGGTTTATGATTCGGATTCCGGTGGAGGAGGGTGAAAAGTCGGAGGAGGTGGGGGAGTGAAGCCTTATCTACCAAATCGATAAAGAATTCGGTGGAATATAAGTCCTATCCGCGCTTTTACGAGTTATCGTGAAAATCCATGCCGCCCGTGTGCCAACAATCCAGAGCCGCGACCGTGAGGGAGCGTCCCGGCGAGCCGATCGAACGTCGAAAATTCGCTCCGTGACGGTCGCGGCTCTGAGTGGTTAAAAAACCATTTTCATGCACGGGGGTTATCGCGGTGCCCGGTCATGAGGGTTTAAGCGGTATTTGTTTTGGCGGTAACAAACAGGCGAGGCTTTCGATAACGGGCTGCCGGAACGGAAGATCCAAATCTTGAATGCACGACTGGAGTTGGTGTTCCGCCTCTTTCAACAGCGATACAATTTCGACATTTTCAGCTTCCTCTGCTTCAAATGCCGCGCTTCGGGGTTTTCCCGCCATCGGATTGAGAAGCTTGATAAGCTCCCAGTCCTTTATTAGCCCCCATTCACTCGCATTTCCTGACCGCATCCCCGCGACGACTTTTTTAACGGTCCCTCCAGAGTCGGTGAACCGGTCTCGTATGGCAAAAACCACAATCGGCGCATCCAGCCCATCGACAGCCGCCAATGTTTCGGAAAACTCTACGGCAACTAGAATCGCACGATCCACAATTTTGAGCCCAACGCCTCCGATATCCTCTCCTTCTCTGGTCGCTCCTCGACGGGAAAAGCGCAGACGGTAGCGATCAGTAATCGTGAAATCGTTCATCCAATCCTGAGGCGTTTTAAAACTCAAGCGAAGATCCTCTTCCTGGTTCGGCCGTTTTCCCATAACCGTGAGTATGGATTTCAAAAAGGGAATGAGGTCGGGGAGATCGACTTGTGGAATGTCTTTGATAACCTCTCCAAAATCAAACCGCGCCACATTGCCAAAGAGGTTCCGAACAACGTCAAGCGCCTCTTCTCCACCAAAAGTCGCGGTTTGTGCATCAAACCATTCCGCAAGACTTTCTCCATTGGCTTCGTTTGGAGCATCCGCAAACACCTGGGTAAACATCTTCGGAGACGCCATTCCAATGACTAACTGGCGCATATCTTCCGGATCATCCATGGCCCCATGGAAGGCCATCGTAATGCGTTCGAGCTTATTGTCCAGACATTCCCATATTCGGTGTTCAACAGTGGCGGGGTTTCTCAGCGACACGACCTCCACTGGCTCCGTCTGGCCAATTCGATTCAATCGACCGACCCTTTGATGCAACCGCATGGGATTCCAGGGAAGATCGACATGGACAAGAGCACTGCAATTTTCCTGAAGATCGATGCCCTCTCCAGCCGCTTCCGTGGAGACCAAAAAGCGGACATCGCCGCAGTTGAATCGTCGGGCCGCCTGATATCGATTTTCTCGAATCGTTGTCAAACTACCCTGGGCGGTTTTCACTCCTTCAACGAAACCATCTCCATTGATAAAAGTAACACAGCCTTCGCCATATCGGCCTAAAAGCTCGCTCATGAGCAGCGCTTGAGTAGCCTTGTATTCCGTGAAGAATAAAACAGATCGATCAGAAAAGGACTCCTCAACAACTTCCAATATTTTTTGAATTTTCGTTTCACGGGCAACATCGTCAGCGGCATTGATCAATTCTTCCAGTGCTGGAATCTCTTTTGGGTTGAGGTTGACCTCCTCTCCGAGGTTCAGAGCGATTTGTTCTTCTAAGCTGGACATTTCATCCATATTTGCCGGATCGTCATCAGCAATAAGCTCGTTCAGTCTTTTAAAATCTGAATTTGATTGATTGAGTCTATCTCGCGCTCCTTTAAGTCGCCTAAGCCGGTTGTCAAGCGCTCGACGAACCGCCGCGACCGAGCTTGATGCCAATTTTTGCATAGTGATCAGCACCAATATTGCTGTTTTCCGGTCTTGTTGGCCGAGTCCGGCAGCATAAGCTTTGCCTGTAGCGATGAATTCAGTCAATTTGTCATAAAATCTGGCTTCGGCGGGAGAGTAGGCGTAAGTTTCCAAGCGTGAGCGGACGGGCTTGAAAAGAGGATTTCCTTTCATATCCGTTACCCGCTGTTTGTTGTTGCGGATCATTACGTCCCGTAGTTTGTGAAGCTGTACCTCTATTGGTTGATTGGGATCGAAATCTTCGGGGCGAAGTAATTTCAACAAGGAAAGAAAACCAAAATCCTTCCCTCTGTGCGGGGTCCCGGTGAATAACACCATTGAATTGATCAGCCCATGCTTTTGAAGGAGCTCAACAACCTGGAATGTTTTGGTACGGCCCTGATCCTCATCCACATTCATGTGATGGGCTTCATCCACAATGACCATATCCCAAGGCTTTGCGCCAAGAAATTTTTCCCATCGTCCGCTAGTGTCCTTTCGCAGTGTATGGATTGAAGTAGGCTGTCTAAAACCGCCTTCAAAGCTTCCTCAGCTTTTGGCCCTCAGCAGTC
>CAZWGY010000056.1:0-15408 GCA_964633575.1 uncultured Desulfobacteraceae bacterium | reverse complement strand
ATAACGCTGAGGGCTAAACCCCGATAAGGAGACGGACAAGATGATTGGAACGGTACCCAAACCGATGGACGAGGTGATGGCGGCGCTGACCGGATATGACCGGGTCGCCGTGGTGGGTTGTGACGGCTGCGCCAAGGTCTGCGGCACCGGCGGCACCGAGCAGGTGGCCGAGATGGGCCGGACTCTGAGGGACGGAGGCAAGCAGGTGGTCCTCGAAGTGACTCCCGAACGGACCTGCTACGTGGGCAAGACCAAAACCGCCCTGGATGATCACCGGGACGCCCTCCGCGAGGCGGACGCGGTGATGGTCCTCGGATGCGGCGGAGCCACTCAGATCGCCCGCCAGGTGATCGACGACTACGGCATCCTCAAACCCATCAAGGCCGGACTCGACTCGGTCGGACACATGGACACCCTGGTCATGGGCGAGCTGGCCCTGGAACAATGCCAGGAGTGCGGTGAGTGCATCTTAAACGAAACCGGCGGAATCTGCCCGGTGACCAAGTGCGCCAAGGGGCTCTTGAACGGCCCCTGCGGCGGAGCTCAGGACGGCAAGTGCGAGGTGGACCCCGAGCGGGATTGCGCCTGGGTCCTCATCTACAACCGGATGGCGGCCCTCGGGGAGCTCGACCGGCTCCGGCGCTACATGGCGCCCAAGGATTACAGCAAGATGGCCAAGCCGAGACGACTCAACATCAAGGAGAGGAAGGTATCATGAAGCTGACCGATCGGTTCGACAAGGGCGAGTATGTCATCACCTCCGAGGTCGGCCCGGCCAAGGGCTGCCTCCGCCGGGACGAGGCCGAGGCCCCGCCGGACCTGGTCCGGGAAGCCCTCGAAATCCAGGACTACGTCCACGCCATCAACGTCACCGACAACCAGAGCGCGGTGATGCGGGCGGGCTCCCTGGCGGCGGCGGTTCTCCTCAGCCGGCACGGGATCGACCCGGTTTACCAGGTCACCTGCCGGGACCGGAACCGGATCGCGCTCCAATCCGACCTCCTGAGCGCCTGCTCCCTCGGGATCGACAACGTCTTGTGCATCACCGGCGACTATACCAGCCTCGGGGATCATCGCTCGGCCAAAAGCGTCTTCGACATCGATTCCGTCCATCTCCTCAAGGTGGCCAGGGGCTTGAACGAGGGCCGGGACATGGAGGACCATGCCCTCACCCGAGCCACCGCTCTCGCCCTGGGCGCGGTGGTCAACCCCAATTTCGAACCCCTCGACCTCCAGTTGATGAAGATGGAGAAGAAGATCGAGGCCGGCGCCCGGTTCTTCCAGACCCAGGCGGTTTACGACCCCCGGATTTACGAGCGGTTCGCCCGGAAGGTGGAGAGCTTCGGCGTCCCGGTCCAGCTCGGCGTGGTCACGGTCAAGTCGGCCCGGATGGGGCGGTTCATGAACGACAACGTCTCGGGGATCACCGTCCCCGACTGGATCATCAACGAGATGGGGTCCGTGGACAAGGCCGGCCGGAAGGCAAAGGCCATCGAGATCACCGAGCGGCTGATCCGGGAGATGGGGCCCATGGCCCAGGGAATCCACTTCATGCCCTTGGGATGGTCCGACGTGGTGGCCAAAGTGGTGACGGCCTTCGGCGGACGGGACCGGATGACGGCCCTGGCCAACTGATCCCTTCCTCCCGCCGATAAACGGCAATCAATCTGACGGCCGGGTGGCCGGCGCCGACGGCGCCCCGCCCGGCCGTTTTTCGTGGCGGGCCGGGGGAAAAGCCGCCGCCATCGCCTCGGCCCTGGAGTGCCCGATCG
The DNA here is from genome assembly GCA_964633575.1 of uncultured Desulfobacteraceae bacterium. Taxonomy (GTDB): domain Bacteria; phylum Desulfobacterota; class Desulfobacteria; order Desulfobacterales; family JAABSP01; genus CAYNGG01. The sequence continues at coordinate 13,636 of CAZWGY010000056.1, read as the reverse complement.
ACGAGCTCTTCAAGAGAGACTAACCCCCGCGAACCCGGCAAAGACCCAAAAACAAAAGCCCGCCTCCACCCACGGAGACGGGCTTTTGTTTTGGATGATATTTTATCGAATCGGGTCAATGGTTCAACTTGTTCCGGTCCAAGCCGTCCATTTTGTCCATTATGGTGGCGCCCCCCCTCGAATCAAATCAACGCCACCTAAGCTTCTCCGAATCTCTATCCCATCAACCATGAAAAAGACCAGATGAAACCACAAACACCACTGCCCAGCCACGTATCGATTCCCCAGCCGAAAGTCAATCCCATATAAACCCCTTCGACCCCCAAATCAATCCCCCCTTCCACACGCGCCAATCCCATCCAAGGCTTTCACATCATTTCCGACATCCAAAAAAACACGACTGGACGCAAGCCCATCTTTCTGATATGGAAAGCCCATGAGACGCAGAGCCTGTTCGACAATCCCAATTTTCGGGTCCGGAAAAGCGCAAACGAGCCTCCTCCCCTCCGGTCCCGGAAAATCCCGGTTAGTGAGGCGCCATGACCGACGCTGAGGTCTCCAACGCCCCGCACCCCCGGATCGCGCCCGGCGACGTGGTTTCCGGGCTGGTTCCGGACGAGCTTGTCGAGATCAGGCGACTGGCCCCCTTCGGCGCCAAAACCAAGGTGGAAGGGGTCGGGCTGGAATCCCGCCGGCTGATTACCCTCCCGCTCACGGCAACGGCAATGGCGGCCCTGCGCAAAGTCCGCGGGGACCACCATACCTTCCAGGGCGATCCCGCCCGGTTTCTGCTGGGAGCCGAAGCGGAGCGAATCCGGGTTGCCCACCAGTTCGACCCCCTGTTCGCCGTGAATTCCAGCATCGTGGACCCGCTCCCCCATCAGGTCGAGGCGGTCTATCGCTACCTCCTCCCCCTGCCCCGAATCCGGTTCCTCCTCGGAGATGACACCGGCGCCGGCAAGACCATCATGGCCGGACTCCTCATCAAGGAGCTCCTCTACCGGGGCGTGATCCGGAAAATCCTGATCATCACCCCGGGGGGATTGACCATCCAGTGGAAGGAAGAAGAGCTCCAGGAGAAGTTCGGACTCCATTCCCGTCTGGTCAATCGCGCCTCCTTTAATGCCGAGCCGGGCCAGTTTTCCCGTCACCCGGACGGCATCTTCGTCACCTCCATCGACTTTCTCGCCCGGAACGATAGCTGCCGGAACGCCGCGGCGGCCACCCAATGGGATCTGATCATCGTTGACGAAGCCCACAAGCTCTCGGCCTACGAATACGGCAGCAAGCTCGATGAAAGCCAGCGCTACCAGGCGGTCAAAGCCCTCGCCAAACAGACCGACCATCTCCTGTTCCTCACCGCCACCCCCCACAGCGGCCGAAAGGATACCTTCCGCCGGCTCCTCTTGCTCCTCGACGAGGACCTGTTCCAGAAGGACGCCCACGTCTCCGACCGGGTGCGCGGACAGTCTCCGCCCCAAGAGGACTTCGAGGACGAGCAGCCCATCAGCCGGGCCCGAAACCGCTTCTTCCTCCGGCGCCTCAAAGAGGAAATGGTCGATTGGGAAAACCGGCCCCTCTTCAAGCCCCGCCACACCAAAACCGTGGGCTACGACCTCACCCCCGAGGAAAAAACCCTCTACGACAAGGTGACCCGATACCTCCGCTCCAAACGGAAGGAAGCCAAAAACAAGCGGAACCGGAACGTCGAGCTCACCCTGATGGTCATGCAGCGCCGACAGGCGAGCAGCCTTTACGCCATCACCCGGACCCTTAAAAACCGCCTGAACGCCCTCAACGAGGTTCTGTCCATCCTCACCGATCCGAATCGGACCGACGCCGAGAAAAAACGGCTCCTCCAGGGCGATCCGGACCCGGCCGACCCCCGCGATCTCGCCGAATACGAAGACCTGACCGAAGCGGAACGCGCCCGGGTTGACGACCGGATCTTCCGGCAAGTCCTCACCGCCGACCCCGATAAGGTCGAGGAAGAACGCGACGAGGTCGCGGAGCTCTTCCGCTTCGCCGACGACCTGAAACACCACAAGGAAGCCAAATTCGCCGAGCTGCTCCGGGTCCTCGATTCTTCGGACGTGATGCGCGCCGACGACGAAAAGCTCCTCATCTTCACCGAGCACAAGGACACCCTCGACAGCCTGACCCGGCGACTGGAAGAAAAAGGCTACACCGTCGTCAACATCCACGGCGGCATGGACGTGGACCGGCGGAAAAAGGCCCAACGGGATTTCCGGACCCGGGCCAAGATCATGGTCGCCACCGACGCGGCGGGCGAAGGCATCAACCTCCAGTTCTGCCGCTACCTCATCAACTGGGACATCCCCTGGAACCCCACTCGCCTCGAGCAGCGGATGGGCCGGGTCCACCGATACGGCCAGAAAGACGATGTCTGGGTCTATAACCTCGTGGCTCAGAACACCCGGGAAGGCATGGTCCTCGAAAGGGTCCTTTCGAAGCTGGATGTGATGCGCGAGCAGATGGGGTCGGACCGGGTTTACGACGTGATCGACCAGTGGCTCGCGGATGTCCCCCTGGTCAAGCTGATCCAGACGGCCCTCGACGCGGATGACGAAACCCATGCCGGGAAAAAGGCCGCCGCCGCCCTCGATAAAGCCACCCGGGACAGGGCCAGGGAGCTCGTGGACGTTCAGAAAAAGACATCCCTGACCTCATCCCTCGACCTCCGGGCCGCCCGTGATCTCCGGGACGCCTCCGACGAGCACCGATTCCAGCCCCACTTCATCAACCGCTTCTTTGAGAGCGCCTGGACCGCCTGCGGGGGGACCATCCGCGTCGGCGACCATTTCCCGGTCTGGCATCTCGGACCGACCCCGGCCCCGCTCCTTGAAATCGCCCGGGAAAAACGCCTGTTCCCGTCGGACGGGGAAGGGACCCCTTTCGTTTTCGACAAGGCATGGGTCAGCGTCGCCAGTCGGGTTCCCGTGCCCGAAGGCACCCGGCTCATGGGCCCCGGCCATCCCATTTTCGACGCCCTGATCCACTGGGCCATCCGCGAGTCCCGCCGGGCCTTCGCCCAGGGCGCCCTGATCACCGACCCGAACATCGCCGCCCCCCAACAGCTCTGGCTCATCCGCTCGACCATCCAGGACGGACGCCCGGACCGAAATCAGACCCCCGCCCACGAACGCCTCGTCGCCGTAATCCAGGACCACCTGGGACTCCGCGCCACCTCGCCCTCCTGCCTCCTCAACTGCGTACCCCCGGAAACCCCGATTGATCCGCCCGACCTCCCCGAGCGCTCCGTCGAGGATATCCAGGCCTGGGCCTTCGAGGAGATCACCGAAAAACAGCTCGCCCGGGTCACCCGGACCCGCGCCGAGGAATCCGACCTCCGGCGGGAATACCTCGAAACCGCCTTCACCGACCTAATCCTCGAGCTGGAAACCGAGCTCAGCGACCTCCAGCAAGCTCAGCTTTTCGGCGAGCAAAACCAGGAGGACCAGGACCGCCTCCACCAGCGGATCAGGGAGCTCCGCGAGCGAAAGGCCAACCGGCTCCGGGAGCTGGACCTCCTGACGGACCTGAAACCCGACATCCCGGAGGTGATCACCAGCGCCGCGGTGGTCCCCGTCCCCAAAGTCACCATCGAGGACGAAGCCGACTTTCCGGCCGGGGGCGTCCCCATGCGCCGGGACGACGTCGTGGAAGCCGTGGCCATGAACGTGGCCATGAGCCATGAGCGGGGCCGGGGGTGGATTCCCACCGACGTGAGCCTCGACGGCGAGCACTACGACATCCGCTCCCAGGGGCCCCACGGCGAAAAACGGTTCATCGAGGTCAAGGGCCGGGCCAAAACCGGCGACATCATCCTGACCGGCCCGGAGCTCGATAAGCTGAGCCAGCTCGGTGACCGCGCCTGGCTCTACATCGTCACCTTCTGCAAGGGAGATCGCCCGGTCCTCCGGATCATCCAGAACCCGATTTCCAAGCTGAGCCCCGAAATGCTCTACCGCCAGATCCAGTTCCGGGTCGATGAAACCGACTGGTCCAGCCACGGCGAGGAAGTCAAAGAGAAAGAAACCCCATGACCAAGCCAGGTCCACCCTGCCCGCGACTGATCGAAGTGGCCATGCCGATCCGGGAAATCTCCGCGGAAAGCGTCCGGGACAAGAGCCTCCGGCACGGCCATATCTCGACCCTTCACCTCTGGTGGGCCCGGCGGCCCCTGGCCGCCTCCCGCGCCGTGGTCTTCGCCTCCATCGTCCCCGACCCCGACCATCCCGCCTGCCCGGAAAGCTTCCGCGACGCCGTGGAAACCCACCTCCGGACCCAATTGCCCCCGGTCCTGAAAACCTACTACCGGGGACGGACGGCGCACCAGGACGACGACCCTTACAGGCCGTATCGAAACGTCCCGGACACCCCCCGGAACCGGCTCCTCACCTTCATCGCCAGGTGGTCGCCCGAAATGATCGCCTTCGACGCCGGGGAAAGTCACAAGGCGCCGCCCCCCAAACAGCTCCTCGATGACCGGTCCCTCGTGAAGTGGGAGACCTCGGACCCGGAAAACCCCCAGGGCCGGGCGGTCCTCGGGATCGCCCGGGAGCTGGTCAAAGCCGCCGGCAACGGTGAGCCCCCAACCGTCCTCGATCCCTTCGCCGGCGGCGGCGCCATCCCCCTGGAAGCCGGCCGGCTCGGCGCCAAACCCATTGCCAACGACTACAACCCGGTGGCCCATCTCATTCTCCGCGCCACCTGCGAGTTTCCCCAGCGGTACGGCAAACCGGGAATCCGGATGGTCACCGAGGAGCTCATGGGAAAGGTCGGCGAATCCGAGCGGGAGGTCCCCAACGTCCTGGCCCATGACGTCGAAAGATGGGCCGGATGGATTCTCGACCGGGCCCGGGACCGGATCGGAGACCTCTACCCCGTCGGCCGGGATGGCCGGCCGGTGGTCGGCTACTTCTGGGCCCGGACCGCCCCCTGCTCAAATCCATCCTGCCGGGCGGAAATCCCCCTCTTGCGCAACCTCCTCGTCTGCAACAAGAAAGGCAAAAAGATCGCCCTGACCATGGATCTGGACAAGGCCGGGAAGACCGTGGAATTTGGAATCGCCGAGGGCAAGGCGATCCAACGGACGGACGGCACCATGCAAAACCGCGGCAACGTCCTCTGCCCCTTCTGTGAGCAGACCACCCCCGTGGCCCATCTCCGGACCGCCGGGCTGGATGGAAAAATGCGGGAACGGATGGTCGCCGTCATCGTCGAAGGTCAGCACGGAAAAGCCTATCGGCCGGTCGAAGACGCGGACCGCGACGCCTTCAACCGGGCCGCGGCCATGGACGTCGAGCGGCCGGGGGAATATATCCTGCCGGAGATCAACTCCCCGGAAGATGAGAAAAGTCTATCCAACTCCACGGGAATCCGGGTCCATCTCTACGGCATGAAGACCTGGGGCTCCCTCTTCAATCCCCGGCAGCTCGTCGCCATGCGGACCTTTGTCGCCTGCCTCCACGATGCCCTCGAGGAGATGAAGGCCGAGAGCTACGACGAGGCCTATCGAGAGGCGGTAGCGATCTATCTCGGGTTGTGGGTGAGCCGGATTGCCTCAAGGTCTTCAAATGTTGGAATTTGGCACACAAGTCGTGAAAAGCTTGAGCATCCATTTGGTCGCCAGGCCATCCCCATGACCTGGGATTATCCGGAAGCCCACCCGTTTTCCGAGTCCACCGGCGGATCATCCGGTCAGCTACAATGGATGCTGCGGTTTCTCCATCATGAATCGAGCCCGGTCATTCCGGCACTCGTCCATTCGGGAGACGCAGCCGCCATTGGCATAAAAAAGCACACTGTTGACGCGGCCGTCACCGACCCCCCGTACTTTGACGCCATCGCCTACAGCGACTTATCCGACTACTTTTACGTCTGGCTCAAGCGGGCCCTGGGCGACGTGATGCCGGAGTCGTTTACCACGCCCCTGACGCCGAAAAGCGACGAGGCCACCGCCTTGAAGCACCGACACGGCGGTAACCCGGAGCGGGCCGACGGCCATTTCAAGAACAAGCTGGCCGGAGCCTTTGCCGAGGCCCTCCGCGTCCTCAAGCCGGGCGGGGTTCTGTCGATCATGTTCGCCCACCAGTCAACCAAAGCCTGGACGGCGCTGATCAACGCCGTTTTCGAGGCCGGGCTGACCGTGGATGCGACGTGGCCGATCGACACCGAGCTGACCACCGCGCTCAAGGCGAGCAAATCCGCGCTCTCATCCTCCGTCACCGTTGTCTGCCGCCCCCGGGTTTCCGGGAGCGCGTCCGCGTTCAAGGATGTTCGCAAGGAGATCCATGGAGCGGTCCGGGAGTCGATCAAGCGCTTCTGGTCCTATGGCTTCCGGGGCGCCGACCTGATTGTGGCCTGTTATGGCCCGGCGGTGGGGGTCTTTGGAAAGTATGACCGGGTGGAAAAGGGGGACGGGACCCCGGTGGAGATTCCCACGCTTCTGGACCTGGCCCGGCGGGCGGCCCGGGATGCCATCGCGGGCGCCTTTCGCGGGGACAACCTCTCCACCTTGTATTACGTCTGGGCCAACCTCTACGGTCCCTTTGAGCAGTCCTGGGACGATGCCCGGCTGGTGGTTCAGATCGGCGGGGACGAGGAGAACGCCATGGAGGTCGCCCGGGGTCACGGGATTTTCGAGGTCAACGGCGCCAAATGCCGGCTTGCGCTCCTAACCGACCGCGCCGGCCGGCGCCATCTCGGCATGGACCCGAATCCGCCGCTCATCGATGCCCTTCACAAGAGCATGACGCTCTGGAAAGCCGAAAAGCGGGCTGAGCTGGTCGGCTATCTCGCGGAGCGGGACCTTCTCGAAGACGGCCCCTTCTGGAACCTGGCCCAGGCGCTGTTCGAGGTGATGCCCCGGGACCTCGAGGACTGGAAGCTGACCAACGCCCTGCTCACCGAGCGGGAAACCTTGCGCACCGAAGGGAAACGCGCGGACGACCACGACAAACAGGTACCCTTATTTGACGAAGGAGGGAGCTGACCGATATGGGCGAGATCCTCAAACCATGGTACGCGGTCGCCACGCCGCACGCGGACATCCGGGCGGGACGGCTGACGGAGTCGATCTTCGCGGCCAACATCTGGGCCGTCGAGCAGGGGACGGCCCCGGAAATCTACCGCGATCCGGATGCCTTTTTCCGGAAGACCTTCATGACCACCGGCCTTTCCACGGTGCTGGGGCGGGTCGCCGCGGCCTTGAGGGGCGAAGCGGACGCCGGCGACCGGATCATCAGCTTGCAGACCGCCTTTGGCGGCGGCAAAACCCATACGCTCCTGGCGCTCCGCCACATGGCCCGTCACGGTGACGCCCTCGGGGTTTCGCCCTCCGCCGCCGGGCTCCGCGACGCCCTGGGCGGACGGCTTCCGGAATCGGTCAAGGCCGTGGCCGTCTTCACCAACTCCACCTGCGACCCCACCCAGGGGCGCGAAACCCCGGCGGGCATCACCACCCGGACCGTCTGGGGGGAGCTGGCGCTCCAGCTCGGAAACGGAGACACCGGCCTCCATGAGATGATCCGGGCCAATGACGAGGCCCGGCGGGTGCCCCAGGGCATCTTTGAAAAGGTTCTCCGGGCGGCCTCGCCCTGCCTGATCCTCCTGGACGAGCTGGCGGACTATTGCGTGGCCGCCGCCGCCGTGCCGGTGGGCGATACCACCCTGGCGGACCAGACCATCTCCTTTATCCAGCAGCTCACCGAAGCGGTCGAGCAGGTCCCGGGTGCCGTGGTGGTGGCCACCCTCCCGGCCAGCAAGCACGAGGTGGCCCAGAGCGAGGCGGGGCAGGAGGCCTTTGTCACCCTCGAACGGCGCTTCCAGCGCCTGGGATCGGACGTCAAGCCGGTCGCGGACGACGAAATCTATGAAGTGGTCCGGACCCGGCTCTTCGAATCGGTCGCCCCGCCGGATGATCCGGATTATCCCCAGACCGTGGCCCGGGTCTATCAGGAAATGTACGCGGACCATCCGGGCGAGGTCCCGATCGAGACCACGAAACCCCCGTACCGGGACCGGATCGCCCGGGCCTACCCGTTCCACCCCCTCCTGATCGACTCCTTTTACACCCGGTGGGGAAGCCACCCCGACTTCCAGCGGACCCGGGGGGTCCTGAAAATCCTGGGAGCCATCATCGGGAATCTCTGGAAGCGGCGAAAGGGAAATACCCAGACCCAGCACCTCATCCAACCCTGTCACATCGACTGGTCCATAGACGCCGTCCAGGCATCCCTGACCCGGCTCTGGGGCCCGGCCTATCAGTCGGTGGCGGCGGCGGACGTGATCGGGGAGCATTCAAACGCCGGCCTTTTCGACGAGGAGCGGGGCGGGGACTACCGGACCGAGGGGATCAGCGCGGGACTCGCGTCCGCGGTGATGCTCGGCTCCTTCGGCGGACAGGCCGGGCGCAGCGGGTTCAGCGCCAGGGACCTGAAGCTCGCCTGTGCCCGTCACGGCCTCAACTGGGGCTACACCGACGGGGCCCTCCTGGAGCTGGAAAATCGCTGTTTCTACCTCCACGGCACCGCCGCCGGAAGCCTGGGAAAACGCTACTGGTTCGGGACCAAGCCCACCCTGAACAAGCTGGTGGTCCAGTATCGCCACCAGAACGCCGGGACCGACTTCGACCCGGAAATCCTGGAGGATCTCGGCAAACAGGCCAGGCGCCGGGCATCCGGTGAGGTCACCTGGCGGGTCCTCGTCAACCCGGATCAGGACCTGCCGGAGCAAAAATCCCTGACCCTCCTAGTCCTCCCCCCGGCATTGGCCTGGGAAGAGCGGGGCAACGGAAAGTCCGCCATCGGGCGCCATGTCCTGGCCATCAGCAACCGGTGCGGCCAAAAGGAGCGAATCCACCGAAACACCCTCCTGTTCCTCGCCCCGACGACCCGGGGGATCACCCGCCTGAGAAAGGCCTATCGGGAGCGCGCCGCCCTTCTGGGAGTGCGGGACGACTACGGCGACCGGCTCGACCCCGACCAGCTCGACGACCTCAAACAGCGGATTTCGGCCGCCGAGCTCGCCGCGGCCGAAAACCTGGGGCCGGCCTACACCGTCGTGATCCGGGTCGAGGGCCAGGAAATCGAGTGGTGCGCCCTTTCCGACGCCCGGAAGGACTTCGCCGACCACCTCGCCTATGTCTGGCGAACCCTGGTGGAAGACGAGGAGTGGATTCTCCGGCGAGTGGGGTCGGTGACCCTGAAAAGCACGGGGATCATCCCGGAAGCCGACGGCCTCTGCCTCAAAGACGCGGTGGAATCCTTCCTCCGGTTCACCGACAAACCGATGATCGCCTCCAGGGAAGCGGTGAGCGAAGGGCTGTCCCAGGCCTGCGCGGACGGGCTCTTGGGAATCGCCCGGGGCGAGTCGCTCTCGTCACTCCAGGTGAGATACTGCAAGGAGCCGATCCCCTCCCTCGATCCGAGCGAAGCGGGCGTCTGGGTCATCCCCCCGTTCGACCCCCCGCCGCCGGAGCCCAAAAGAAAGCCCGACGAGGATGACGAAACCCGGCCCAAGGATCAGATAACCAGACCAACACGCGATCCCGTCAAAGACGGAAAGAAGCCGGACGACTCGATCCGAAAACCGGATGATCCCGACACGGAAAAGACGGAACCGCGATGGGTCCGAAAGCTCGACATCCGGGGCAAAGTCTCGGTCGAATCGTGGACGGATCTGTTCCGCTGCTTTGTCAATCCCGCGCTCAATTTGAGCCTAAAAACGCTCCGGCTCGGGATTCATTTCGAGATGGAGCCCTCGGACGCCAACCCGCTCGACCGGAATGCCCCCCAGCTCAAGTCCATTGAAGAATCCGCCAGACAACTCGGGCTGAAGCTGGATATCGAGATCGACGAAGAGGGTGGGGGGGAGGATTGAATTTTTTGCCTGAACGGCGGATAATATTGATGATGCGAGCTTTTCGGACGGCGCCGCCCATTGCTTCCTGAGCTGTCTTTTGGGAAAATAAAATGAAATTCTCCACAAAGCTTACCCCGGCGAACGAGGATAAGAAACATGGCCCGAGCAGACTTAATATTGAACCTGGTACGGGCGGGCACAAAAAGCGACCAGGCCCAGTTCCGGAAGACCGTGGAAGCATTGGCCGCCGACGAGCGGGCCAAGAATCACGGTATTCTGGCAGACCGGCTTGTTGCCTTGCTTCAGCAGGACGGCAACGGACGGCCGAAACCCTTCATTCCGCCGGCCGCGGGACCTCTTTCCGGCCCGCTCTTGGCCGAAGCGGTTCCCGGGCGGCGGATTGAAGACCTGATATTGCCCGCCGAGGCCGAGCAGGCGGTTCGCGAGCTCATAGAGGAGCAACACCGCGCCGATTTGTTGCGGTCTCATAACCTGGAGCCCCGCCACCGAGTGCTGTTGGCCGGGCCGCCTGGAAACGGTAAAACATCGCTGGCCGAGGCGATTGCCGACGCCCTGAATGCTCCGTTCCTGATTGTGCGCTACGAAGCGGTCATCGGGAGTTATCTGGGCGAAACGGCACAACGGATCAAGCAGGTCTTTGAATACGCCCGATCACGGCAATGCGTGCTGTTTTTCGATGAATTCGACGCCATCGGAAAAGAACGGGGCGACCTTCACGAGACCGGGGAAATCAAGCGAGTGGTGAGCTCGCTGTTATTACAAATTGATGCCCTGCCGAGTTATGTGGTTGTCGTGACCGCCAGCAACCATCCTGAATTGCTTGACCGGGCGGTATGGCGGCGATTCCAGATTCGCCTGGAGCTCCCGATGCCGAAACAAGGCCGAATCGAGGAATGGTTCCGGCGGTTCGAAAAACAAACCGGCTATACACTTGGCCTCTCGCCCCGTAGTCTGGCCCAGAGCCTGAAAGGCTTGAGTTTTTCCGAAGTCGAGGATTTTGGAAGCGATGTCCTTCGGCGGATCGCGTTGAGCCAACCCGATGCGGATACAAAAAAGATCACAACAAACCGCCTCGCCCAATGGAAAAAACGGTTTACGCAAACGAATCCGGGAAATAACGGAGAGTGTGAGTAAGTCATGGCGGAATATCCACTTCTCATTTTTCCATCACCGACCGTTGTCGACAGGGCGAAGCGCCCTCCGCCTCGCGGAAAAATCAAACTCCCACATTCCCAAATGCAGGCGGAACGGATTGCGCCACAGCTCAAACGGCTTCAGCAAGCCATGGACAAGCATCGACTCGCCCTGCAAAATGACTCCCTCGGACTTCAGCCGGAGCAGGCCCTGGTTTTGGAGACTATTGGCTCGGTTGATCGGTTCATCAATGCAATCAAGAAAGTCCCTGGTTTGGAGTGGCTTGGTGAAATCGATATCGACGATATCGCTCCGGATTACGGGTTCGAAGACAAAAAAGACCCGGAAAAGCCGCTCAAGGGCCAACTTTTTCTGGTCATGACGGACCAGCGCGCCCTTCGGGAATTGCAAAGCCTCTTCAACAACTGGCAACAGAACCCAAAGGTCAAATTTCCACGGGGCCTTGCACCGCTCAAACAAGCCTTTGCCCACCTTCATACCATCCGGCCCTGGGATGCGGAAGACCGAATTCGAGATACCGGTCTCTTGGAAGACTGGGAAGACAGGGTCAGGCACGGCCAGGAAATCATCCCCTTTGAAGTGGAATTATGGTTTCGAGAAAACCCCGGTCGCCAGCGACAAGCGGAAGCCTACCTTGGAAATGTGATCGATTCTCTGGGCGGTGAAATTCTCCAGCAATGCGTCATTCCACAAATCGCCTACCACGGTGTACTGGGAAAAATCCCCTCTGGCGATATTTCCGACTTGCTGACCGGGTTGTCCGAATTGCGGGACTTTCGCCTCTTCCAGTGCGAAGACATTATGCATCTCCGACCTGTCGGGCAGTGCGCAATCCGCGTCCCCGAAGATTCGTCGGAATTGGACGCCACCAGCGAGGACCGTCAACCAGACTTTCCCCAAGGAGAGCCTGTCGTTGCCCTGTTGGACGGCTATCCGTTAGCGGGACATCGGCTGCTCGAAAAGAGACTGATTGTTGACGACCCGGATGGATACGAAACCGCCTACCAGGCTCGGGAACGGGTTCATGGCACCGCCATGGCCTCACTCGTCTGTCATGGCGATTTGGACGACGAAGATGACCGGCCGTCGAAAAGGCCGGTGTATGTCCGGCCGATCCTTCAACCCCTCCGTGTTTTCGGCGACCAATTCTTCGAACGGATACCAGAAAGCGTCCTGGTGGTGGACCTGATACACCGCGCGGTTCGGCGGCTGTTCGAAGCGGAAGGAGAAGAACCTCCAGTCGCTCCCAATGTATGCGTGGTGAACTTGTCGGTATGTGACCATTGCAGGCCTTTTGATCGCGGGATGAGCGCTTGGGCCAGATTGCTGGACTGGCTCTCCTGGAAATACAATGTGCTTTTCGTGGTCAGCGCCGGCAATCATCCCCATGACATTGAGCTGAATATTCCACGGGCCGACCTTCGGCGGTTGAGCGCGGAAGATCGGGAAAAGGCGGTCATCGGGGCCATCGCGGCGGACACAAGGCACCGCCGCCTGCTATCTCCCGCCGAGACCTTTAACGGCATTACGGTAGGGGCAAGTCATGCGGATGCCTCTACGCCCGACGGCAATCCCAACCTGATCGATCCGTTTGCTCGCCGGGAGCTCCCAAGCACAATCAGCGCTCAGGGGCCGGGTTACGGGCGAGCCATTAAACCGGATATCCTCCTTCCCGGCGGCAGGCAGCTCTTATCAGAAAAAATGGGCACCGTTCATGACCGCGCCATCTTGCAAACCCCGAATTTTAGTCGCCCTCCGGGGCAGCGTGTCGCCGCGCCCGGACGGATGGGCGAGCTGAACCGGACCTTCCACACCAGGGGTACAAGCAATTCAGCGGCACTGGCCTCACATTGGGCGATTCTCCTATTTGATCTCATAAGCCAGCTTCGCGAGCAACATGGGTCGAACCCGCCCCCGAAATATGACGTGGTCCTATTAAAAACACTTCTTGTCCATGGAGCGGACTGGGGAAACGGCAAACCGCTTTACGAGTCCGTTTTGAAGAATCCTCGGAACAGTCGGATTTTCAAGGATTATGTTGGGAGATTTTTTGGATACGGGGTTGCTGATATGGCAAAGGTAGTAGCCTGCACGGATCAACGTGTTACGGTCTTGGGGGTTGGTGAGCTTGGGGACGGAGAGGGGCAGGAGTTTGATTTTCCACTTCCACCAAGCCTTTCAGCCGTTACCGAAAAACGTCGTCTCACGATTACGCTGGCATGGCTAACCCCGGTGAGCTGCAGGCGTCAACATTACCGGATTGCCCATTTATGGTTCAATCCCAAAAACCATTTTGCAACTGACCGCGTCTGTGCCGACCACCGTGCGGTACAACGGGGAACCGTTCAGCATGAGGTGCTGGAAAGCGCAAAGGCCCTGGACTTCCAGGATGGGGAAACCATCGGGATCAAGGTAAATTGCCGGGCCGATGCCGGAGACATCCCTGAGCCTATACGCTATGGGTTGGCGGTGACATTGGAAGTCGCGGAAGGAATCGAGATTCCGGTATATCAGGAAGTGAAAAACAGGCTCCGCATTCGAGTGCCGATTCATAGAGCGGGAACGACATAAC